>NZ_JBMFST010000028.1:0-19653 GCF_049967395.1 Hydrogenobaculum sp.
TTACGAGACTCATCATGATTGGTAGGGCTACTTGAAAACCTAACATGCCAGCAGCACCTTTAATAGGATGGATTTTCTCGTGCTTAGCATGAGGTGCATGGTCTGTAGCTATACAATCTATTATTCCTTCTTGTAGTGCTTTTATAAGAGCTTCTTGAGTTTTGTAATCTCTAATAGGCGGATTTACCTTTAGGATGGTTTTTTTCTTAAAAGCTGCAAAACTATTTAAAGCAAGATGGTTTGGATTTACTTCACAGGTTACATTTGCACCTTTTTCTTTGAAAAATTTAACTATGTCAACGCTTAAAGAAGAAGAAAGGTGTTGAATATGCAACCTGCCACCTGTTTCATAAGAAAGTATGCAGTCTCTTGCCACCATCACATCTTCCGCATAAGAAGGTCTAAACGGAAGTCCGTAGACGCTTGAGAAAGCTCCCTCGTCAAAAGCGCCATTTCCAGCAAAAGCATCATCTTCACAATGGTTTGCCACAAAAGAATCTAATACGCTGACCATTTCAAGAGCCTTTAGCATAAGCTTTTGGTCTTGCACTGGGGCCCCGTCGTCTGTAAAGCATACAGCCCCAGCTTTTTTAAGCCTATAAAAATCTGTAAGTTCTTTGCCGGCTCTATTTTTAGTTACGCAAGCGCTTACTTTTATATCGCATATTCCTATTTTTTCAGCTTTTGAGAGTATGTAAGATATAACGCTTTCGTTGTCTATTGGAGGGTTTGTATTTGGCATACATACAATAGTGGTAAACCCACCAAAGGCGGCTGCTTTCGCACCACTTTCAATATCTTCTTTGTAGGTAAAACCTGGATCCCTTAGGTGAGCGTGTATATCAACAAAGCCAGAGCAAGCTATTAGTCCTTTGGCTTCTATAATGTTATAATCTTTTTCTTCAATGCATTCTGATATTTTGTCTATCTTGTCATCTTTTATTAAGATGTCAACTTCTTTGTCAAAGTTTAAATTTGGTTCTATAAGCCTTGCGCTTTTTATAAGAAGATATCTACTCATTTATTACATTATATCAAAATTTGGCTTATAATAATTTGTATACCAAAAGGAGGTAAGGTGTATGCAATTTTTTATAGACACGGCAAATATAGACGAAATAAAGCAAGCGATAGATTGGGGAATATTGGACGGGGTTACTACAAATCCTACTTTAGCCGCCAAAACTGGAAGACCATTCATGGATGTAGTTAAAGATATACTTAGTATAGTGGATGGGCCGGTGAGTTTGGAGACGGTATCGTTGGATACGGAAGGTATGGTGAAAGAGGGTAGATTCTTAGCGGAGCTTGGCGACAACGTGGTAGTAAAAATACCTATGACAAAAGAGGGTATGAAAGCTGTTAATATACTTGAAGAAGAAGGGATACCAACCAATGTAACGTTAATATTTAGCCCCATGCAAGCTCTTATCGCTGCTAAAGCAGGAGCCAGCTATGTATCACCGTTTATAGGAAGACTAGACGATATATCTACAGATGGTATGAATCTTGTGAGAGATATAAGAACAATATTTGATAACTACGGTTATGAAACTGAAATAATAGCTGCAAGTATAAGACACCCAATCCATGTACTTGAAGCTGCAAAGGCTGGAGCTGATATAGCTACTATTCCATTTAACGTATTAGAAGCCTTATTCAAGCATCCTCTTACCGACATAGGCATAGATAGGTTTTTAAAAGACTGGGAAAAGGTTCCGAATAAACCGTTTTAACCTTCAAAACTATAAACATCTAATTTTAAAAAGAGGAGGGCTAAGCGGGGGCATAGGAGGTATTTTTATGTTTTTAGTTGAAAAAACATCGTTAAAAGTAAAACTGTTTGGCCTTGGTTTAATAACCTTAATCTTGGGTATATTATACACCTACAGTAGCTATGAAGCAAATTTAACTTATATGGAGCAAATGTCGAAAGAGATGAAAGCTATATCGATATCAAAGCCGTTGTTTAAACTATACATGGATTTAGAGTCTGCAAGAATTTACAGTAGATCTTTAGCTGGAGGAAATACGTCTGTTAGACCTGCTCTTGAAAGAGCAGTAGAAAATGTGGACAGCGATTTAAAAGCATCGGTAAGCTTTAATAAAAAATACGGGAGAGCTCTTAATACTGCAAAAGATTTGATTAGTAAGTTTAAGTTTTGAAAATGCGCGATCTTATCTCTATAAGAATGAGAGCTTCCTTTAAGAATGCTCATATTTCTGGAGCGGAAAGGATATGTAAGAAAGAAAAAGTTTCGCAAATTATAAATGAGCTTCTAAAAAGGCCAAAGTTTTACGATTTTATAAGCATAAAAACAGAAGAAGTAAAAGAGCTTGAATTTATAAAGATGCCATCCATAAGGAGTTTTGATTTTAAAAGCGTAGAAGAGGCAAGGGCTTTTGCCAAAGCGCTTCTTGAAAAAGCTGGTATAAAAATGGATATAGCCAATGATGTGATAGAGCTTATTTCTAAAGGAGCGGCTTTTGGCAAAAACATGAGGGGAGCGATGCTTATAGATATTGATACAGGGCAAAGGCTAGAGGAAGATAAAGAAAAAGGTATAAGGACCATAAAAGTAGATTGGGAAGATAGAGATTTAGCAAAACAGATGTTGCTCTCTTCTGGATATAAAATAACTGACAGGGCTTTAGATGCTCTTGCCCTCGTGTCTAAAAATATAAGATGCGGAGTGATTGCAGAAGTTTGTTGGAGCGATGATGTAGATTATACCACTGGTTATGTGGTAGTAAACAAAACCTATTACCGCATAAATCCAATGAAAAATTTCGGAGATCCGTTTGGCGGAAGGGCTTATTTCATAAAAGCTGAAAACCTAAAAGATGTAATAAGTTGTTTAAGAGAGAAGGCATTTTTGGTAAAACTTTGACTTAGTTTTTAAGTTAAAATAATAGTATGGAGCTTTTATATTACATATTGGTGGTGCTTTTTATTGTTACGGCTTTGCTTTTAATAGTGTTGGTGCTTTTGCAAAAATCAAAAGGCGATATAGGGGCAGCTTTTGGAGGAGCTACTGCGAGGTCTATATTTGGCGTTGGCGGTGTTGATACTATACTAACAAAGGGTACATACTGGTTTACTGCTATTTTTATGGTGCTTGCGATAGTTATAGCCATATTGACAGACGTAAGGAACAACTCTTCTATAATGCAAAATGAACATATCAGCGCTAATCAAACAAAGTCCTCTAAGCCTTAGAGATACTCTTATTGTTCTTGAACATGTAAGTGGTTTAGATAAAAATTATATTTTCTTAAATCAGGATAAAATAAAGTTAAATCAAGATATTTTGGAAGCTTTTAAAAGCACAATATCAAAAATCCAAAGTGGTATGCCGCTTCAATACGCCATTGGAAAATGGTGGTTTTTTGGACATGAGTTTATAATAGAACCACCTGTATTGATACCAAGACCCGAAACAGAAATTTTGGTAGAAAAAGCTGTAGAAATTGTAAAAGATTATCAAATAGGTTTTGAGCCCTTTGTGGGAAGTGGTATTGTAAGTATCTCGCTTTTAAAATATTATCCACATTTGAAAATGATAGCAACGGATATAAATAAAAAAGCCTGTGAGCTAACGCTAAAAAATGCAAAACTGCACAAAGTAGAAGACAGATTGTTGGTAATATGTTCTGATGTGGCAAAAGCTATAAAAATAGAAAAAGTTGATTTTTTAGTGGCAAACCCACCTTATATACCAACTAAGGCTCTAAATACTCTTGAAAAAAGCGTATTGGAATATGAAGATATAAAGGCTTTGGACGGCAAAGAAGATGGTCTTTTTTTCTACAGAGAACTTAAATCTTTGGGTTTAAAGCCTATGATATTGGAGATAGGGCATGACCAAGAAGGGGCTATAAAAGACTTATTTGAAAATGTAGAGATAATTTACGATTATTCAAATAATCCAAGGGTTGCTATAATAAGATGATTAGCATAGTCTTTTAGCAAACTTCTATTAATATATTCTTATTTGGCTTTTAAGGAGGTTAAAATGGTTGAACTTTTAGAGGATAAAGAAGTATCTTTTCTTTTGGAAAAAGCCCTAAACAAAGAGAGATTGACAGAGGAAGAGGCTATTTTTTTATATAAAAATGCTCCGTTAAGCGCTTTGGGGTATGTAGCAAACGAGTTAAATAAGGAAAAAAATCAAGACAGAGCTTTTTTTATAGTAAACAGATATTTAAACCCTACAAACATATGTGTATACAAATGTAAATTTTGTAGTTTTGGTGTTTCAAAATCAGATGAAAGAGCTTTTGAATTGAGCGTAGATGAGGTTTTAAGAAAAATAGAATCTTCTTATAAAAAAGGCATTACTGAAGTGCATATAGTAGGTGGATTGCCACCCCACTGGGAAAGAGAAGATTATGTAAATCTAATAAAAGTTGTAAAACAAAATTTTCCAGATATTGTCATAAAAGCTTATACAGCTGTGGAAATAGATCATATAGCAAAAATATCAAAATCTACTTACGAAGATGTGCTTCTTGAATTAAAGGAAGCCGGCTTATCTTTATTGCCAGGAGGCGGTGCCGAGATATTTGCTGATAGGGTGAGAAACATAATAGCGCCAAACAAAGCTAACGCAGAAGAATATCTTGAAATTCACGAAACTGCTCATAAGCTTGGAATACCCTCAAACGTTACCATGCTTTACGGGCACATAGAAACTATAGAAGAAAGAGTAGACCACATGAAAAGGATAAGGGACTTACAAGATAAAACGGCAGGTTTTCAAGTGTTCATACCTTTAGCTTACCATCCAAAAGGGACATCCCTCGGTGGCGAAAGAACATCCTCTGTAGATGATCTTAAGACTATAGCAATGTCAAGAATCTTCCTAGATAACTTTGATAACATAAAAGCTTATTGGATAACTTTAGGAGAAAAATTAGCTCAGATAGCTCTAAATTTTGGCGCAAACGATATAGACGGAACCTTAGAAGAAGAACTTGTAGTGCACGCGGCTGGCTCTACAGAAACTTACGGCAAAACGGTAGATAAGCTTATAAGCATTATAAAAGGAGCTTCTAAAATTCCCGTACAAAGGGATTCTTTTTATAATATAATAAAAGTTTATAATTAATATGTGTGGTATAGTAGGATATGTAGGAAACGCAGAAGCTTTACCTATTTTGTTAAGCTCATTAGAAAGGCTTGAATACAGAGGATACGACTCAGCTGGTATTGCGCTTATAGAAGACAACGATATTTTTGTGCAAAAAGAGGTTGGTAAAATAAGAGAGCTAATAAAAACGCTATGGGGCAAAACTTCCCAATCAAATTGCGGCATAGGCCATACAAGATGGGCAACCCACGGTGTTCCTTCCGTAGAAAATGCTCACCCGCATACTGATCCCACAAACTCTTTTGCTATAGTACACAACGGTATAATAGAAAACTATAAAGAGTTAAAAGAAGAGCTTGTAAAAGAAGGCTACACATTTAAATCCCAGACCGATACAGAAGTTATAGTTCATTTGATAGCAAAATATTATAAAGGTGATTTGCTTGAAGCTACAAAAAGAGCTGTTGAACTTTTAAGAGGAGCTTTTGCTTTTGCGGTTATCACAAAGTATGAGCCAGATAGGATAATAGGAGTTAAACAAGGTAGCCCTCTTGTGATAGGTGTTGGGGAAAATGAAAATTTTTTAGCTTCTGATATCCCAGCCATTCTTCCTTATACAAAGCAAATAATTGTCTTAGAGGATAAGGAGATAGCAGATATTTCAAAAACAGGTGTAAGCATTTACAATTTCAACGGCATCGTCAAGACAAAACATCCTATTTTTGTGCCTTGGGATATAGTATCGGCAGAAAAATCTGGATACAAACACTTCATGTTAAAAGAGATATACGAACAACCGAGGGTAATATCTGATACCGTAAGGGGTTTTTTGTCTGAAGAGATAAATTTTCCTTTTGATATAAATAGCATAAATAGAATTGTTATGAGTGCTTGTGGTAGCTCTTACAATGCATCTTTGATAGGCAAGTATCTAATAGAAAAGTATGCGAGAATACCGGTAGAAGTGGGCTATGCTTCAGAACAAAGATATGAAGATATTCCAATCGATGAGAATACTCTTTTTATAGCCGTATCGCAGTCTGGGGAAACTGCTGATACGAGGTTTGCGGCTCAATATGCTAAAGAAAACGGCGCAAAAGTTTTATCGATAGTAAACGTAGTTGGTAGTTCTTTGGATAGAGAGAGTGATTATAGTATTTATACGCATGCTGGTCCAGAGATAGGCGTGGCTGCTACAAAGACCTTTAGTGCTCAAATAGCTGTGTTATACGGCTTATCTGTTTTTATGGGTTATGCTAAAAGCCAAATAACTTACGAAGAGTATGCAAACAAGATAGATATGTTGGCCCATGTGCCATCAAAGATGGAAGATTTTCTCCAAAGCGTTGATTTAAACGATAGCGTTTATAGGGAGCTATCGAATTCTAAAAATGCAATATATTTAGGAAGAGGTCTTTCTTTCCCAATAGCCTTAGAAGGGGCTTTGAAGTTAAAAGAGATATCTTATATACATGCAGAAGGATATGCTGCCGGAGAAATGAAGCATGGTCCCATAGCTTTGATTGATGAAAATATGCCTGTTATATTTGTAGCACCAAAAGATAAGCTTTACGAAAAAGCAGTTTCCAATATAGAAGAGGTTTTGGCTAGAAAAGCGAAGCTCATAGTGATAGGAAATGTTTCGGATGAGCATCTAAGAAGTATATCGAAGCATTTTATAGGTATACCGGACATAGAAGAACAAGACCTTTACCCTTTATTGACCGTCCTTCCTCTTCAACTCATAGCATACGAAGTAGCTAACAGGCTTGGGCTTGACGTAGACCAGCCAAGGAATTTAGCGAAGACTGTAACTGTAGAATAACCTATGGTATAATTTAAATCTATGAAGAAATCAGATATTATTAAACAAATAGATAAACATACGAACTATAGTCAGAAAGACATAAAGCTTGTAATAGAGTACTTTTTAGACGCTATAATGGAAGGTCTTATACAAGATGAGCGTATAGAATTAAGAAGGTTGGGTATTTTTTTATTGAAGAAAAAACCTTCTAAAATGGTTATCAACCCAAGAACCGGTGTGCAAACACTTGTATCAGAGCACTACTTACCGTATTTTAAAATGGGTAAATACATCAAGAAAGAATTAAACAAAAATCAGACAAATGCCAAAAAAGTTTAAGACAGATGTTCTTATAATAGGCGGAGGACTGGCTGGATCTAGCGCTGCTCATGAGCTTGCTAAAAAAGGCGTTGATGTAATCATCGTAGATTCGAGAAAGACTATAGGTATACCAGTTCAATGCGCTGAGTTTATTCCAAAACAGCTTATGCAAAAAAAGTTTGAAGACTATTTTAAAGATTCGGTGATTCAAGAAATAGAAAATATGCTTACCATAGAACCAGACAACAAAAAAGTTTTTTCAGACTCCAAAGGGGTGATGGTAGACAGAAGGATTTTTGATGCAAATATTTTTCAAGAAGCGATAAAAAGCGGGGCTAAAGCATTTTTGAAAACAATATTTATTGGCTTTTATGATAAAAACATAGCCATACTAAAAGCCAAAGACGATATATATTATGTGAATTTTGATTATCTTATAGGGGCTGATGGACCTCGCTCAATCGTGATGGAAAAGGTGTTTTTAAAAAAACATGAGTTAGCGGTGTGCGCTCAAAAAAAATGCAAACTAAAAGAACCGTTAAAAGATATAGTAATAGTATTTAGAGAATATATTAAAGGTGGTTATGGATGGATATTTCCAAAAAATAATTATGCAAACGTAGGTATTGGTATAGACACAGCCTTTAGGGACAATCCAAAAGATGTGTTGGAGCTTTTTATAAAAGATGCGGTGTCCATGGGTTTTATAGAAAATGTTTGTCAAGAAAGCTCTGGCGGATTTTTGCCTTTGGATGGTATAGATAATTTGGTAAGCTCTAATATAGCTTTGTGTGGGGACGCTGGAGGATTTTGTCATCCTATAACTGGTGGTGGTATACCTCAGGCGGTTGTGTCAGGCAATATGCTTGCGCAATATATATTGGAAAATGATTTGGAGTCTTTTGAAGAAGAGTCAAAAGAAATATACGGTATTACCAATGAAAAAGCTTATAAAAAAAGAAAAAAATATATGAAGGAATGGAATAATATAAAATATATACTACCGTATATCTGGGTAGCTTATGAGGATTACTGGAAAAATGCTTAAAGGAGAGTTTTTATGAATGGAAATCCAATGGGACCTGTTTTAGCACAGCTTGTATTTATAGGTATAATATTTGTAATATTTTACTTTCTCATTATTAAACCGCAGCAGACTCAAAGGAAAAAACATCAAGAGTTTTTATCAAATCTAAAAAAAGGTGATAAAGTTATTACATCCTCTGGTATATGGGGCGTTATATCGGATATAGCTGACGATACCATAACATTAAAAGTTGATACCAACACAAAGATAAAGTTTACGAAGGAAACGATAGTAGCATATCAACCTTCAAAAGACGAATCAAAAGAGAAAGAAGATGAAAAATAGGGAAGAGCTTCTTAAAAACCTAACCCCAAAAGAGATAGTAAATTATTTAGACCAGTATATAATAGGTCAGCAAGAAGCTAAGAAGCAAGTGGCAATAGCCCTTAGAAACCGTTGGCGTAGGCAAAAACTTCCGCCTCATATTAGAGATGAAGTATCCCCAAAAAATATCCTAATGATAGGACCTACAGGTGTAGGTAAGACAGAGATAGCAAGAAGGTTGGCAAATCTTATAAAGGCGCCGTTTTTAAAGGTAGAAGCTACAAAATATACGGAAGTAGGTTATGTGGGAAGAGACGTTGAATCTATGATAAGGGAACTTGTAAATATCTCTTATCAGCTTGTGAAAAAAGAAAGGACCGATGGTGTGAAAAATATTGCTAGGGAAGAAGCAATAAGAAAAGTGGCTCAGAAGATATCTTCTTTAAAGAATATAAGTATATCTGAGGCAATATATGGTGTTAAAACAGGTAAATATGATGAAGAGCTTATAGAAATAGAGATCCAGGAAAAACAGAGTATGCCAACCATAGAAGTTATGGGATTGCAGGGCTTAGAAGATTTGGATAAACAAATTAGAAATCTACTCGGTGGTATTGGTGGTAGAAGAAAGAAGAAGCTAAAGGTAAAAGATGCTCTAAACATATTAGAGCAAGAAGCGGCAGAGGAGTTTATAGACAAGGAAGATTTAGAGTCTGAGGCTGTTTTTTTGGCTGAAAACTTTGGTATTGTGTTTATAGATGAAATAGACAAGATAGCGGTAAAGCATGAAGGTGTTGGACATAGCGTATCAAGAGAAGGTGTGCAAAGAGATTTGCTTCCTATAGTAGAAGGAACTACTGTTAATACCAAATACGGTCCTGTAAAAACTGATCATATACTTTTTATAGCGGCTGGAGCCTTTCATATGGCTAAACCATCAGATTTGGTACCAGAGCTACAAGGTAGATTTCCTATAAGGGTAGAACTAAAAGCGCTTACCATGGAAGATTTTGAGCGCATACTGAGAGAACCTCAAAACGCACTTACAAAGCAATACAAAGAGCTTCTTAAAACCGAGAACGTAGATATAGATTTTACAGACGAAGCAATAAAAGAAATAGCAAGGATAGCGGAGTACATAAACTCTAAAGATGAAAATATAGGAGCGAGAAGACTTTACACTATAATGGAAAAACTTGTAGAAGACATATCTTTTAACGCTCCTGATATGGAAGGTCAGCATATTATAATAGACGATAAATTTGTGCTTTCAAAGTTAGAAGATCTCGCTAAAGACCCTGAAATATCAAAGTATATCCTATGACATTTACACAAGATATTTTAAACTTACAGGAAGACCCTGTTTTTTTAATAAACAAAAAAAACATTGTAACCTTTGCAAATGAATCAGCTATACAAAATGGTTTTGTGTTGCCAAATTATAAGGATAAGTCTTATTATGAAGTGTTAAGACCTTTTGAACTGATATCTAGTATCGGGCTTTTAGAAGAAGGCAAAGCAATAAAAATAACCTATAAAGAAAGAACGTATAGCTTATACAAAAAAACCTTAAAAGATGCGGATGTATTTTTTATGAGAGATATTACAAATTATGAACTTTATCAAAAAGCTAAGCGAGAGTTTATAGCAAACGCCTCTCATGAGTTAAAAACACCGCTTAGTGTTATAAAAAGTGTATTGGATATAGCTATGGAAAAAGAAAACGACGAAGCGATGCTAAAGTTTTTAAAAAAAGCTAAAAACGCCTCAGAATCCATGGAAGAGTTAATAAACGATATGCTTACGCTTTCTTTTGTAGAATCCATGGAAGACAATATAAAGCTTGAAGATTATGTAGATATTAAAAGCTTGATACAGGAAAACCTAGAGATGTTTCAACCATATATTAAAAACAAATCAATAACGGTATACACGGATATAGAACCTATTTCAATCAAAACTAATAAAAAACTTTTAAACATAATACTAAAAAATCTTATAGACAACGCCATCAAATACAACAAAGAAAACGGGTATATCAAGATAAATGTAAAAAAACAAAACAAGCTAACGCTTACAATTGAGGATTCCGGTATTGGAATAGCAAAAGAGCATCTTCCTTTTATTTTTGAAAGATTTTACAGCGTATCAAAAGATAGAGCTTATAAGAGTACAGGCCTTGGTCTTGCGATAGTAAAACATGCGTCAAAACTTTTAAAGATAAACATAGATGTATCTTCTACTCCAAACGTTGGAACTACCTTTAACCTTACTTTTTTAGAGTCCTAGAGCTTGTTTTAGAGCTTTTAGCGTTATCTGCAACTCTGCTGGTTTGCTCTTGGTGTTGTATTTACCAACCGCTTGTATGTCATATACTGTAAAACCTTTTGGAAGCTTATCTACAAATACGTTTGAATGGATTGGTTTTTTGGTCAAAAGCTTACCGTTTTTATAAACAAGATAACCGATAGTATAGCCGCTGTCCTCGTTTGGTTCCCAATATATATAAATTTTGTCTTTGTAAACCATAAAGTTGACGTTTTGTGGTGTTTGCGGTGTAGGGGGTTTTTGTTGTTTAAAACATACTTCTTCTGGAAGCGATTCTATGCCATTTTCAAGTCCTGTAATAGTATAGCAAAAAGCAGAAAAATCCGGTGGTAGTACAGCCTTTTTGCTTACCACAACGCTTTCTTCAAATGGGTTAAAGGGTTTGCCGGGAATGTGTTTGTATAGTCTAAAGCGCTTAAAACCGCTTAACTCAAGATGTATTCTAAACTTTCTGTATGCTTTTAATACAATAGGTCTTTTCTCTATGGCCGGTGGTACGCAGTATAAAGAGGATGATTCTTTGCCTTCTATTTCAAAGCAAGCTGAAGATTTGTCTTTTTTAAAAAAAATACCGTTTTCATAAGAAAAGCCTTTGACTTTTAACTTTTCATTTCCAACAGGTTTTATATAGATGTATTCTCCAATTCGTTTTACCAAAACTTGAGGTGGTGCTGGTGGTTTTGGCGGGGCTTTTATACCACAGGCGCTAAGAGAAAAAGCTACTACAAATCCTAACATGATATCTCTACGAATAACTCACCTCCAGCCAAAAAGCTAATACATATGCCTTGAGTTATAACATCAAAATCTTTTTCAGATTGAGATACTGTCTTTATGGGGTATACTTTTAGTTTTAGGTTTTTAGAAAAATTCAAATTTATTTTTCCTATCTCAAAAGCTTCAAACTTTATATGGTTTGTATCTATTTCATACTCTTCAACATTTAAACTGTGAATACCTAAATTTATATCTACTGGTGTTGCATCTTCTAAGTTGTATTCTAAAATAAATTTATCGTCTTGAAGTTTTATAACCTTTTTGTTTTTAGCTTTTTGAAAAGCGATTTTATCTTCTTTTATGTCTATTAATTCCCACATCATATCATCGTAGCTGAAAAACCTTGTTTTTTCATCGTAAGCTATCATGTCTTTGTATTTTGATATATCTTTTTTGAGTTCATGTATGGTTTTGCCTTCTTCTTTTTCCTGGTGTTCGTTTATAAAATGATAAAATTCTTTATACCTCGATAGACAAACGTTCAAATTTCCTATTTCTTTTGTAGAAACCTCTTTTACAATACCATCTTCTGAAGCCACGATTATAAAACCTTTATTTTTTAATTTTACCTCAAGCTTACCATCAAAATCTATGTCTTCTTTAACAATCTCAAAAGTAGCGTTGTCAAAATCTGATTTTATTATGTTGTTCCAGATTTCTCTTCTTAAATGAGGGAAATATATGCCCCCAAATATTCCATGCCAATAAGCATCGTTACATTGAGCTTTTAAGATATTGTCTTTATTGTGTGATTTTCTTGATACTTCTAACATTCTTTTATGCATGTAGTTTGACTCTGGATATTTTGTGAAAAAGTTTTTCCAAATACCACCTTTTATAAACTTTTCAAATTTGTCACATTTGCTTTTGGCTTCTTGGTAGTCTATTGCATCTTTGTAGTTTAAAGCCCAATGTCCCATTTCTTCGTAAGACACCGAAGCAGGATAAACAAGCTTTTTAGAAGAGGTTTTCAGGGCCTCAGATATGGTTTTTGTTTCTATATTTTCTTTTTTTAAAAGCTCATAAAAGCGTTCTAGCCATCTTTCTTCATAGACGGTTTTATATGTGTATGGCCATATGCCAAATTTTTCACCATCATCTATTATGATAGAAGTTTTTTGGCTTTTGATAAAAGCTACCACATTTTCTGGGTCATCAAAAGGAATTTTATATCTTAGTCTTTTGTCTATTGGTACAAGGTTTACTTTTTTGCCCTCGTCTTCTGTAAAGTAAAAGCCTTCCTCAAAAGGATAGCCCGCTGATACGATGTGGTAGTCATCTATAATGATATAATCCATAGAAAGTTCTATTATAGTTTGTAAAACTGAAGTATCCCATATGCGTTCTGTTAACCATATACCTTTAGGGCTTTTACCTAGTATATTTTCGCAAAAGTTGTTTAGTTTTTCTATCTGAAGAATTCTATCTTCTTTTGAGATAGAAGCAAGTATTGGCTCGTAATAACCACCACCTATTACCTCCAGCTGGTTTCTTTGGACCATATCGGCCAATTTTTCTATAAAATCTTTTTTATTTTTCAAAAACCATTCAAAAAGGATTCCGCTAAAATGTGCCGAAAATTTAAAATCTTCATGCTTGTAAAAAAAATCTATAAAAGGTTTATAAGCCTTTTCATAGGCTTCTTCAAACACGTAATCAAAGTTGCCTACAGGCTGATGGCAATGAATTCCAAACACAAGCATACTTATCCCCCTCTTATATGCGTAGAAAATACAATATTTAACTTTGTCATCACATTTATTATATATTACAAGCCTCTAAAAAACAATAACACCAAGAGGATGAAATCATACAAATTTAATATTGAGACTGTATATTATTATCATCATTTAATTTAATTTAATTTTAAATGTATATGAGGTTATTTATTAATAGAGTGTTTATGGCAATGCTAATTTACAATAGGGCCAAAGGTTTTGCTTTTGAGAAAATGCGATTTCCAAGAAGGTAAGGCTTATCTAGTTACCTTTGAAATGGAGTTTAGCTAATATCCTCTGGATGGATGTTTGGTATAGGAGAATAAGCCCGCTTTTAAGAATATAGCTCAAAGACAGAATACTCAACTTGAGTTATGATAGAAAAAGAATTCTAAATTAGATTGCTATATAATATTTGTATGACAAACAAAGAAGCTTTTGAATTGGCAAAAAGGTATATGCCTGGAGGTGTCTCTTCTCCAGTAAGGGCTTTCAAATCTGTAGGAGCTGAGCCCATAGTTGTAAACAGGGGTTTTGGAGCTTTTATAGAAGACATAGAAGGCAAAAGGTATATAGATTATATGTTATCTTTTGGACCTCTTATACTAGGACATAGAAGCGATATCGTAGTATCAAAAATAATGGAGGCTCTTGACAAAGGAAATTCTTTTGGTATTACAAACTTGTACGAGATAGAGCTGTCAGAGCTAATAGTAAAAGCCTCAAAAGTAATAGACAAAGTAAGGTTTGTATCAAGTGGTACAGAAGCTGTAATGTCAGCTATTAGGCTTGCAAGAGGTATTACCAACAAGCCGTATATAATAAAGTTTGACGGATGCTATCATGGGTTTAGCGATAGCGTTTTGGTTGGAGCTGGCTCTGGAGTGGCTACACTTGGAATCCCCGGGACACCAGGTATACCAAAAGAGTTTGCGGCTTTTACTATTGTGTTGGATTACAACGATGAAGAGGCTTTAGAAGAGGCTTTTTCAAAATATAAAAATCAAATAGCGGCGGTTTTGGTAGAACCTGTGGCTGGAAACATGGGCGTAGTATTGCCTAAAGAATCTTGGTTAAGAAAATTAAGAACCATTACCAAGGAAAACGACGCTCTTTTAATATTTGACGAGGTAATAACAGGGTTTAGATTGGCTTTGGGAGGTGCGGCAGAGTATTTTGGTATAGAACCAGATATAGTATGCTACGGTAAGATAATAGGCGGTGGAATGCCAATAGGCGCATACGGGGCTAAAAACCACATCATGGAAAAGGTAGCGCCGGAAGGTCCTATATACCAAGCTGGTACTCTTTCTGGAAATCCTATATCTGTGGCTTCTGGACTCGCTATTTTAAAAACCTTGATTAAAGATATCACAATATACGATAGATTAGCAGAGTTAAGAGCCTATTTTACTTATGCAATTTCAAAAATGCTTTTAGAAAAAGGTATAGCGCACAAAATAAATGAGATTGCTTCTATGTTTACGATATTTTTTACAGATAAAGATGTAGTAGATTTTAAAAGTGCAAAAACATCGGATACAAATATCTTTGGTAAGTTTTTTAGAAACGCTTTACAAGAGGGCGTTTTGATGCCTCCTTCTCAATTTGAAGCGTGGTTTTTATCGACTGCTCATACTAAAGATGTTATAGATATAACTTTGGAAAAGCTAAAGAAAGCTATAGATTTACTATGAAAGATTTTATAATACCAGCCATAGATATAAAAAACGGCTCCGTGGTAAGGCTAAAAGAGGGAAAATTTGAAGATATAAAAGTTTATAAAAAAGACCCTGTAGAGCAGTTTGAGCTTTTTGTAGAGCTTGGTTTTAAACGTATTCACATAGTTGATTTAGACGGGGCTCAATCAGGTGTTCCTAAAAACCTAAAACTTTTAGAAAACATGCTAAAACAAAAAAATAAAGCCAAAGTAGAAATAGGTGGTGGTATTAGAAGTTTAGAGACGGCAAAGGCACTTTTTGATATAGGGGTAGATTATATAATAGTGGGTACAATGGCTGTAAAAAACAAAGAAGAGTTTATGAGGCTTTTAGAAGTATATGAAAACAAAGTAATCTTAAGTGTGGATGCAAAAAACGGTAAAGTGGCAATAGGTGGATGGGAAGAACAAAGCAGCCTAAGTCCTTGCGATATGGCAAAACTTTACAACGATTATCCTATAGAGTCTTACCTTTACACAAATATCAATATAGATGGAATGCTAAGCGGCATAGACATAAACCCCTATAAAGAGTTTAAAAAATGTACTCAAAAGCCAATAATAGCCTCTGGTGGTGTAGCTTCCTTAGAAGACGTAATGAAGCTAAAGCCTTTAGTAAACGGTGTAGTGGTGGGGAAGGCTATATACGAGAATACAATAGATATATATTCTTTATAAAAGCGGTAAACGGGATTCGAACCCGCAACCTGCTGCTTGGGAAGCAGCCGCTCTACCATTGAGCTATTACCGCTTCATATAAGATTATACTACACTAACAATTTAAAGTGTATGAGCTTAAACTATCTCTCATAAAGATAATACTTACCATCAAACTCTATTCCTTTTGTTAAAAGCTTGTAATAAGGCATTTTTGAGGGTGGATTTTTGGATATTACAAAATAATGCTTTGGGGTATAACGTGGTAAAGAGTCTATGCATGTGTTTAGATAATAAACCATTGCAGATAAATGAGCATTATCATAATAAACTGGTAGTTTTTTAGATTTTATTATAGAAACGGCTTTTGGTACAAAGCGCTCTGACTCGTAGCGATAAGCTAGTATGAAAAGCACAAAAAGCAAAATGCTTGATAATACAAGGTTAAACTTCACAAGCTTTTTTGAGGCATACATTGATATAAATATTGAGATAGGGACATAGATGCTTATTATATAATGATGGAGTTTATTTTTGGATAAAGTAAAAAATAAAAGCACCACAAAAGACCATATAAGCATATCTGTGGCGGCTTTTGTTTTTTGATTTAAATACTTTTTCAAAAAGCTGTAAAACCAAGGTACCCAAAGGATTAGAGCTATAAAAAGCACTACTATATAATAATAAAACGGGTAAAGGTGGATATTTTTCTGACCTGTGTAGACATCTATGTTGTTTCTTATGAAAAATTTGTATATATAATAAAATCCGTACTTATAAACCATATAAATATACCAACTCCAGCCTATCACTACATACAACAAAATACCTTTTATATCGATAAGCTTTTTTAGAAATTTTATATTCCTTTTTAAAGATATTATCACCATCAAAACTACAGCGGTACCCACTGGGCCTTTGGTAAGGGTTGCAAAGCCCATAAATATGTATCCAAGGGTTGTTTTTTCTTTCAGAAAAAAGTATATCGATACTATCTCAAAAGCCGTAAGAAGCATTTCTGGGACATATGCTCTTGATTCTATCCAAAGATGCGTGATAGTAAAAAATGTCAAAGATGCGTAAAAAGGATTTTCTAATTTATATATATCTTTTGCTATTTTATACGTAAATATTCCTATTATAAAAGCGCTAATACCAGAGACAGCCCTTGCAAGCCACACATGAACCCCAAATATTAAAAACAGCAAATCACTTACCCAGTATAGCATTGGTGGTTTTTCAAACCTAAAATGACAGTTAAACATAGGCGTCAAAAAATGTCCAGTTTGAAGCATATAAGAAGCAGCGTATAAGTTTCTTCCTTCATCTGGAGAAGTAATTGAAAGTATATTGTTACCAAGAAAGAAAAAATAAAAAGAAAGAATTGTGTATATTGCAATTTCTTTTTTAGTCATTCATGTTTATTTGTTTTGCTCTATCCAATCATCTAATCTTTTTGAAAACTCTAAATCTTTTTCGGACACTCCGCTAGTGCTGTGGGTAGTTAAAAATATCGTAATGCTTTTGCTGGCTGTGTGAAAAAGTATGTCTGGGTGATGATCGAGGTTTTTTATAGTGTTTGTGATAAATATTAAAAACTCTGTAATCTTATCCCAGTCATCTATAAAATATGTTTTTACTATGCTTTTACCGCTTTTTATCCAACCGTTTTGAAGCTTTTCCATAAAAACATTATACATCATTTAAAAATAGAGGCTGTATGATATAATATTAGTGATTGGTCAGTCATGAAATGGTTCTATGTAGGAATTGTGTCACTTGGTGTTTTTATGGTTGTGCTTGGTACCACCAGCGTCAACGTGGCGATGCCAAGAATGATAGCTCCCCTTCATACAGATTTGTTTGGTATAGAATGGGTTTCTATAAGCTATTTAATATCTACAGCCATCACTATGCTTGCTTTTAATACAATATCTGGGATACACGGTTTTAAAAAAGTATACATAGCAGGACTTATATTTTATACGCTAGGAAGCATTTTGGCGGGGCAAGCTCATTCTTTGCTTGAGATGATAATATTTAGAAGTACGCAAGGAATAGGAGAAGGGCTTGTCATACCGGCTGGGCAAGCTATCATACAGATGAGTTTTTCAAAAGAAGAAAGAGGAAGGGCGATGGGTATATACGCCCTTGGCATGTCTTTTGCGCCGGGTCTTGGTCCCACCATAGGCGGATATCTTGTAGAGTATATATCGTGGCGCTCTATTTTTTATATAAATGTGCCTATATCTATTCTTCTTTTGGCTTTAGGTGTATCCTTTTTACCATCTTATCATGTTAAAAGCCAAAAAACGATGTTTAATATATGGAGTTTCTTGGCACTTTCTTCTTTTAGCATATCTTCCATTGTACTGTTGTCCAAAGGCGAAAAGTGGGGATGGTTTTCCAATACAAAGTCCATATACTTTTTAACAATATCTGTTTTATCTTTTTTGGTGTTCTTGCTTTTAGAAACAATATTTGATAATAAGCTTGTAGGTTTGGAAATCTTTAAAAACTTAGAATTTACGCTGGCGGTAAGTGTATTTGTGTTGGTGCAAGGGCTTACGTTTTTCCAAACTGTTTATACGATACCTATATATTTTGAAAGAGTGAGAGACCTTGGGACTTTTGAAACCGGGCTTCATATATTTCCATACGCCATAGGAATAGGTGTTTTCTCTTTGATAGGCGGAAAATTGGCAGACAAGATAAATCCAAGCATACTTATATTCTTCTCAGAGGCGATTTTGATGATAACGCTTTTTTTCTTCTTATCAAACATAGATTACTACACGCCAAGGTATAAGATTACACTTTATATGCTTCTTATTGGTTGTGGAATGGGGCTTTTCTTTGCACCAATTTTAAAAATAGCCTTTAACTCCGTAAAGCAAGAACTCATGGGATTATCCACGGCTATATACGGGTATATGAGGCTTATAGGAGCATCTTTAGGTACTTCTATAGCTACAAACATAATAACTTCTTACAGTGCAAAAAACTTTGACTACATAAACGATTCAAGGGCTTTTAACAGCATAGGTTTTAAGCTTTTTGAAGAAAAGTTTGATTCAAAGATATTGGCAAAAGCCGTTTTATATAAATTTCAAATGCTTTTATCAGAAGCTTACGGCATCACAGAGGTATTTAGATTTTCTTTTTATGCGGTTTCTTTTTCTGTGGTTATCACTATAGTTTTATATTTTTATATAGAGAAAGGGAAAAGCAAAATATCATAAAATATAACTTTTATCATTGACTAATAGATAAATTTGCGATAAGATAAACAGGCTATGGTGTGCTTTCGAAATTATCAAAGAAATCTTTAGAACTTCTTCTTATCAACCTCCCAGTAAAATCTATTTATTTTCTTCTTAACAATGCTTTAAAAATACATTGTTAAACTAATATTAGCTTAGAGCTAAAAGAAAGTAGTTTGTCTGTTGAGATTTTATAGGAGGATTATCATGAAAATTTGCAAAACACTATTGGCATTGTCTATTCTTAGTGGAACTGCAATAGCTACAACCCTTCCTCCCTGGTTTCCTCAATTCTTAGGAGCAAAGGCAACCTTTGTAGGTCAATACTCTACAAATTTCAACTCACCATACTCTGGACCTATGACCTTTGGTAATCCTTATAAAAACAACGGCGGTGGAAGATCAGAAGAGCTAACCCAATTTTATGGTATATACACAGGAGCACAGCTTACAAAAGATATACAAGCTTATCTTGATATCCAACTTTTTAAAGGAAACGCTATAGGAAACGGTCAAGGCATTGGTGGATACCCAGGCTTACCTGATCTTGGCAAAAACCCATTCATAGCTAGAGCATATCTTATATACACAAAAGCTCTATCAAACAATTTAGAATAT
>NZ_JBMFST010000029.1:0-19524 GCF_049967395.1 Hydrogenobaculum sp.
GCATAGTAGGTGGGTCTTTTGTAGAAGGTTACGGAGGCCACAACATAGTGGAACCAATTGGTTTTTGCTCTTATTCTCTTTACGGAGAGTATATAGATAAAATAAAAGATGTGGCAGATATCTTAGAAAAAATGGGTATTGGTTTTAGAGTGGATAGCAAAAACATATTGAATACTATCAAACTGTGCCTACAAGAACCGCTGGGTGCTGAGAAGCTAACGAAATTTATACATTATACAAGCGATATTAAAGACTGCTATTTGAAACATATAGAAAATTTTGTTTTACAACATAAAAATCCCAAAAACTAATTACTCTAATTGAAGCTTTTCTTTAAGCTCTTTTGGTATACCTACATTTTCCCTTAGCTGTCCGTTTCCAAATATTATAAACTTTTCTATGGTGAGCTCTCTTAACGCCATTGGGCCTCTGGCGTGTATTTTGTCTGTGGATATGCCCATCTCAGCGCCAAGGCCAAACTCGTTGCCATCCGTAAACCTTGTAGAAGCGTTTACATAAACCGCCGCCGAATCCACTTCTTGCAAAAATCTCATTGCTTTTGTATGGTTCTCCGTGATAATGGCATCAGAATGTTTGGAACCGTATTTTTCTATAAACTGCATTGCTTCTTCCAAAGAATTTACAGTTTTCACAGCTAAAATTAGGTCTAAAAACTCTTCATAGTAATCTTGTTCTGTTGCTTTTTTTATTTTGCTTTTAAAAGCGTCAAAATCCTTATCTTGTAAGATTTGATAACTATCTTCATCACATCGCAATTCAACACCGCTCTCTAAAAGCACTGTAGCCATTTTTGGCCAAAAATCCTTTAAGAGGTCTTTATGTATTATAAGGTTTTCTATAGCGTTGCAAACGGAAGGCCTTTGTACCTTGGCGTTGTACACGATATCGTAAGCTTTTTTAAAATCTGCTTCGTTGTCTACATATATACTACAAACACCTTTGTAATGTTTTATGACTGGTATTTTTGCGGTTTCTGATACAGCCTTTATAAGACTTTCTCCCCCTCTTGGTATAGCTACATCCACTAAGCCTTCTAGTTGCAAAAGTTCTGTGACTATCTCTCTATCTTTTTTATCTACAAAACAAACCGCATCTTCTAAGCCTTCTACATGCTCTTTTATGGCTTGTCTAAACAAATCTGAAAGTATTTTGTTTGTGTGAATAGCTTCTTTGCCACCCCTTAGAATAACGGCATTGGAAGATTTAAAGCATAGGCTAGCTGCCTCTATGGTAACGTTTGGTCTTGATTCGTATATTATAAAAATGACTCCAAGAGGAACCCTCATTCTTCCTATTTTAAGCCCGTTGTCCACCGTCCACATGGAGGTTATTTCGCCTACCGGATCTTTTAGTTTTGCTACATCCTCTAGCACCTTTATCATACCGTTTATCTGTTTTTCACCAACCTTAAGCCTATCTATCATTGCCTTTGAAAGGCCAATAGACTTTGCAAACTCTACATCTTTTTCGTTTTCTTTTTGTATTAGCTCTTTATTCTCTTTTAAAAGCTGAGATACTCTTATAAGGATAGAATTTTTTATACCTGGGTTTAAACTTGAAAGTTTCGGCAATACACCTCTAGCTCTTTTTGCTATTTCTAAAGCGTATTCTTTCATAAAGATATTATACTATTTTTCTTTTACAAGATAAACTTTATCTTTTTCTCTAACTTTTTCGGTTACTTTTAATCCTATAATTACACCCTTTTCCGCTTCTTCTATGCGTTGATTTTCTATCTCCATAGATTCTACTTTTTGTCTTACAAGGCCTGTAGTTTTTCCTATTATATGTATGGTATCGCCTACTTTTAAAGGGTGTGCTACTATTTTTACCTCTGCTACGGAAGCCTTTGGATAAAATTTTACAACATCTCCTACATATATTTTTTCTTCTTTAGCTATAGATGAATTTATGCCAAACGAAGCCTCGCCAAAGTAAAAACCGCCGTCCCATTCTCTATGATATACTCTTTCCAGCATATCTATAAGGTCTTGATAGCCTTTTTGTGACCATTCGTTGTTTAATATTCTTTCTCTGGCTTCCTTGTAAGCTTTTGTGGTCATATAAACATAATCTGGGTTTTTGTTTCTTCCTTCTATCTTCCAAGCATCTGCCCACATCAACTTGTCTACAAAGTTTATAGTAAGAAGATCCTTAGCCGACATAACGTAATCGCTACCAAGGTAATACTCTGTGCCGGAATTTTTTGATATTACCTTTACATCAAACTCATGCCTGCAAACTTGATAGCACTCTCCTCTGTTTCCGGATTTTTGAAAGACATCATGGCTCAAAAAACATCTACCTGATACAGCCATACACATAGACCCGTGGACAAAAACCTCTACCTCTAATCCAGTATTTTGTTTTAAGCTTTTAATAGAGTTTAAATCTAACTCCTTTGCCGGGACTATACGTTTTACACCGAGTTCTTTATAAAAGTTTCCAGATACATGATTTGATACCGATGCCATAGTAGAAATGTGTGTTTCTAAGCCTCTTTTTATACTTCCAAGCACTACCGAAAAGTCCCATGCTATAACCGCATCAACTTCTATTTCTCTTAGAAAATCCAATACATCTTCCAAATAAGGCAGGTCTTCATCAAACACTATAGAATTTAGCGTTATATATTGTCTTATACCGTGGTCTTTGGTTATAAGCCTAATTTCTTTTATGTCTTCTTTTGAAAAACCACCCTTTCCAGCCCTTTGATTTAGCTTTTCAAAACCCATGTATACGGCGTCTGCACCGGCTTTTATCGCAGACATCAACCCTTCAAAATGACCCACTGGAGATAGTATTTCTGGTTTTTCCATTGGAGTATTATAGCAAAAGAGGGCGGGATATTCTCCCGCCGTTATCAGAAATATTTATTAGGTAGTTTCAAACACAAACTCTCCGTCTTTTATATCCACTTTTACGGTAGAGTTTTCTTTTATTTCACCTTTTATAATTTTGTTTGCTAAAGGTGTTTCTAGTAGCTTTTGCACTGTACGTTTCAAAGGTCTTGCGCCAAAAGCTGGTTCATATCCTCTTCTGGCAAGTTCTTTTTTGGCTTCTATGGTGAGTTCTACTTTTATACCTTTGTCTCTTAAGCGTTTGTTTAAATCCTCTATCAACAAATCTACTATTTGTATAAGTTGCTCCATAGTAAGAGGTTTGAATACGATTATATCGTCTATTCTATTTAGAAACTCAGGTCTAAAGAAGTGCTTAAGCTCTCCCAATACCTTTTCTTTAGCCTTTTCAAACTCTTTCTTTATCTCTTCTGGATTTCCTTCTAAAGGCAGCGTTAGAAGGTATGTGCTACCTATATTAGAAGTCATAATAATAACGGTATTTCTGAAATCCACGGTTCTTCCATGAGAATCTGTCAACCTTCCGTCGTCAAGCACTTGTAAGAACAAGTCAAATACTCTTGGATGCGCCTTCTCTATTTCATCTAAAAGTATTACGCTGTATGGTTTTCTCCTAACGGCTTCTGTTAGTTTACCACCTTCTTCATAACCTACGTATCCAGGAGGTGCACCTATTAATTTTGATACGGTGTGCTCTTCTTTGAACTCTGACATGTCCAATCTTATAAGTGCGTCTTCTTCACCAAACAAAAGCTCTGCTAAAGCCTTGGATAACTCTGTTTTACCTACACCCGTTGGTCCTAAGAACAAGAACGAAGCTATTGGGCGTTTTGGATCTTTCAAGCCTGCTCTTGCTCTTCTTATAGCTTCTGCTACAGCTACTACAGCATCGTCTTGTCCTATAACTCTTTTGTGTAGCTCTTCTTCTAAGTGCAATAGCTTTTCCATTTCTTCTTCTTTTAACTTGTTAAGAGGTATGCCAGTCCAATCGGATACTACTTGAGCTATATCATCTGATGTTACGCTTAAAGTTTTTGCTCTTTTGGACTCTAAAGCTTTTATCTCTTTCTCTGTATTTACCATCTCTATTTTAAGCGCTGCTTCTTTCTCGTAATCCCCTTTCTCAGCAACTTTTATGATCTGTTGTTCCAGTTCCTCAAGCTTTTTCTTAAGCTGGTTTATCTTCATGTCCACCATATCGAGCTTGTTGATAATATCTTGTTTTTGTTTTTCTAGGTTAATCTTTTGAATCTTAAGCTCTGCTTCTTTCTCGTAATCTCCTGATAAGTTTGCATTTATGATCTGCTCTTCTAAAGCTCTTAGCCTTCTTTCTATTTCTTGAAGCTCTGGGGGTACGCTTACGGATGCTAGTTTTTTACGAGCACAAGCTTGATCCAGGGCGTCTATTGCTTTATCTGGTAGCTTTCTAAATGTTACATACCTATGTGTAAGTTTTACAGCGCTGTCTATTGCATCATCTTCTATCTTTACCTTGTGAAAGTCTTCTAGCTTTGGTCTTAAGCCGTTTAGTATCTCTATAGCTTCTTCTATAGTGGGTTCATCTACATAGACTGGTTGAAATCTTCTTTCTAAGGCGAGATCCTTTTCTATATATTTTCTATACTCATCAAGCGTTGTAGCTCCAATAAGCCTTATCTCACCTCTTGCCAAAGCTGGTTTTAACATGTTGCCAGCGTCTAAAGAGCCTTCGCCTTTTCCTGCCCCTATTACGGTGTGGATTTCATCTATAAAAAGTATTACCTCTGGTTTCTCTTTTAACTCTTCTAAAAGCTTTTTTACCCTTTCCTCAAACTCTCCTCTATACTTAGAACCAGCTACCAAAGAACCCATATCTACGCTTATAATGCTTTTGTCTTGAAGTTCTGGTGGCACTTCTTTGTTTACTATTCTTTGCGCTAAACCCTCCACTATAGCAGTCTTACCAACACCAGGGTCACCAACTAATACAGGGTTGTTTTTGCTCCTTCTTAGTAGTATCTCGATGGTTTGGTTTATTTCCTTCTCTCTTCCGATAACCGGGTCTAATTTCCCGTCTCTTGCTTTTTGAGTAAGATCTACTCCATATCTCTCTAGTATAGACTTCTCTTCTTCTTGGATTTCTTTTTCTGTGTCCATGCTTTTACCTCCTATAATTTGTTCTAAAAGTTTTGCTGCTATAAAATCTTTTGCTTCTAAAAGCGCTGAAACAAGGTGAGCCGGCGATACTTCAGCTACACCATCCCTTACGGCTTTTTCTTGAGCCATCTCAAATACCTTTTCAAGGTTTTTAGAATATCCAAACTCTGGAGTTTTTCCAATAAATCTTTTTGACACCTTATCTTCATATCTATCGAAGGATATTCCTATATCTTTTAACTGGTCTTTGTAGTGGCTTTCTTTTAGGGCGGTTTTTACCAAAGCATCTATTGATATCCTATTTTCCAAGAAATCTCTAACAGCGCTCTTATCAAAGACGGTAGACAGATTTTGTTCTACCCTTGAGAGCTCCTTTTTTAGATGTTCTTCTTCAGCGTTTAACTGTCTTAGTTCTAACTCTAATTGTCTTGCACTCCAAGGGTCATATCTTCTTGCTCTTTCTAATTCAGCTTCTATACGTCTTTTTGCTTCTCTTATTTCAGATAGCTCTGTTTGTATGTTTGATATATCGGATTTTAATTGAATTATCTTGCTTCTTAAGTCTATAAGATGATTTGCTTCAGATTCTGCCGCTTTGTTAAGTTGGTTGTCTATGCTGTTTATGTGTTCTCTTAGTTTTTGGTACAGCTCTTTAGAGTCTATACCCTTCTTAGATACGTATTTTGATAAAGAAGAGTCTGGGTCTTTTAACAAAGCCAGCAGAAGATGGTCAGTATCCACCTTTGTGTCTCCTAAAGACCTTGCGATAGAGGACGCTTGCTCTACATAGTCCTTTAATTTTTTGCTCCACATGTTTTCACTATACATGTTAACCTCCTAATGTGTTATGTTATTAATATAACATTTAGCAAATTTATGTCAAGTTTTTTGATAGTACCTTACTAAATTTATTTGCTACAGCTACTTCCAAATATGTTATTCAGCTGACATCCACCTCCTATATTCAAGCTGTTGTTATCCAAAGCGCGTGGGCTGGCTTGTTGGTTTTGCAGGCTTTTAGTAGTATTTTTAAAAAACGATTCTATACTATCAGAACCAACAAGCACTTTATAACCGTAAGGTTCTCTTACAAAAAGCACCGGCACTTCATCTATACCCATAGACATTATAAGTCCTTTGTGATGAGAAGCATTTATCTTATTATATTTAACATGTATATCATCTAAAAACTTTTCTGTATGTTCGCAATGAGGGCATCCTGGAAGATATAAAAGCGTGTATTGGTGTTTTATCTCTAAAGTGGGGTTGTTGACTAAAAAAACCGTTGCAAATACAAATAAAAAAGCGCTGAGCCCTTTCAAGAGTATATCTTTATTTTCTTTTATTCTTATTATAAAAAGAGTAAGTATTATTAAAAACGTTACCGTACAGAATATGCAAAACGTATGAGCTACAAATATTTCAAAACCTTGTAAATAGCCCTCTGACCCTAAAGCTCCTATCAATATTATGTCTAATAGTTTTTCTTTCTTTTTTTCTTTTAAAATCCCCAAGACTATGAAAAGCAAAAGCCCTATCGTTAGCATCACAAATTCTGGATATCTGTTGTAAGAAGCTGCTATAGTACATCCTGAACTTGTGCATACGCTTTTATGGAAAACCCCCATTACGAGCTCTAGCGCTATCCATATAGCACCCAAGACTGATATTTTTGTAAATATGCTCATATTGATAATTATAACGTTAAACGGTTGTTTTTGCTTTATAATAATGATATGGTTAGAACAAGGTTTGCTCCAAGCCCTACCGGATACATGCATCTTGGTAACGCAAGAACTGGAATATTTAGCTATCTTTTCGCAAGGCACCACAACGGAACATTTGTGTTGAGAATTGAAGATACAGACATAGAAAGATCCACTAAAGAGTTTGAGGATTCTATAATAGAAGATTTGAAATGGTTAGGTATAGAATGGGATGAATTTTATAGACAATCAGAGAGGTTTGATATATACAGAGAATACGCTAAAAAGCTCGTAGACTCAGGCCATGCTTATTATTGCTTTTGCAAAGAAGAAGACATAGAAAAGCAGAGGGAAGAAGCTTACGCTCAAGGAAAAGCGTATAGGTATCCTGGTACCTGTAGACATCTATCAAAAGAAGATGTTGAGGATAGATTAAAAAACGGCGAGTCTTACGTTATAAGGTTTAAAGTTCCAGATGGGCAAATAGTTAGCTTCGAAGATATGATAAGGGGTAATATAAGCATAAACGTTGATGATTTTGGGGATTTTGTAATAGTAAGAAGCGACGGTAGTCCTGTTTATAACTTTGTAGTGGTTATAGACGATGCCCTTATGAAGATAACGCACGTTATAAGAGGGGAAGACCATATATCAAATACACCAAAGCAAATACTGATATACGAAGCCCTTGGATTTAAACCTCCAGAATTTGCTCATTTACCAGTGATTCTTGGTGAAGACAGGACAAAGCTTTCGAAAAGGCACGGTGGGGTTTCGGTTAGATTTTATAAAGAAAATGGATACTGCCCTGAAGCTCTTTTTAACTATCTGTGTCTTTTGGGGTGGTCTAGTGAAAAAATAGGCAAAGAAGTTATATCAAAACAAGAGGCTATAAAATATTTTGATATAAAAGATATAAATTTGTCTCCGGCTGTATTTAGCCACGATAAGCTCTATTGGTTAAACGGTGTCTACATAAGAGAAGTCTTGCCAGAGGATAGGCTGTTGGAGGATTTGTTACCTTTCTTAGAAAAAGCTTATGGGAAAGTTGATATAGAATATCTTAAAAAGATAATAAAAGCTACTAGAAAAGAATACAACACATATTTAGAAGCTGTGGAAAAACTAAGACCGTTTTTTGAAGAAAAAGATCCAGATGAAATTGCAAAAGAAGAGCTTTCAAAAATAGATAGAAAAGTTTTTGAGCTTTTACAACAAGAAATAGAATCCTTAGAGGATATTACACCAGAAAACCTTAAGGGAGTTGTAAAAAATATTCAGAAATCAACCGGCTTAAAACCAAAAGATATATGGCATGCTTTAAGAATCGCTCTAACAGGCTCTTTAGAGGGCATAGCTATAGATGTGATAGCTTCTATTTTACCTAAGGAAGAAGTGTTAAAAAGACTATCCAAATACTCATGAAAATATTGTATTTTTCAATATTAAAGGAAAATATCGGTGCTTTTGAAGAACTTGAATTTGATGGTACCGAAGAAGAGCTTAAAGCATATTTGTGCAGCAAATATCCGCACTTATGCAACATTATAAAATCTTCTAGGTTTGCTAAAGAAAACGAATATGTGAAAGAGTTTAAAAATTCTGATACCATACTCGCCATTCCTCCGGTTAGCGGTGGCTAAAGCTCTTGTCCTTAGATTTTCTTCTCTTGGAGACGTAATACTTACAAGCTCTATTCTTAAACCACTTTACGATGCTGGTTTTGATGTATATCTTATGACTTATAAAGAGTTTGTCACTATATTTGAAGATTCTTCTTTTGTAAACGTTTTACCTGTGGATAAATCAAATATGTTTTATGTGGCTAAAAGCCTAAAACCAGATATAGTAGTAGACCTCCACAAAAATATCAAGACTTTTATATTGAAAAATATCTTAAAGGCAAAATGGTTTTCTTACGATAAAAAATCTATTCAGAGAAGATTTTGTGTTTGGTTTAAAGCTTTTAAAAACGATTTATTTTATATAACAGATGCATATGCTAACGCTGTAAAATCTATTGTCGATATAAAAAGCCCAAAACCTTATTTGGAAGTAAAAGCCAAAAGGCTTGAAAGATTTGTATCTTCAAAACCTGTAATAAGTCTTGGTGTGGGAGCGAGATACAATAAGAAAAAATATAAGCATTTCAAAGAGTTGTCAGAGTTGTTTTTAAATAGAGGTTTTGAAGTTAGGCTTTTAGGAGATGAAAACGATTATACAGATGCCAAAGGTGTTAATTATTTAGGAAAACTTTCTCTTATAGATACTTTGGCTTGTATAAAAAGCTCAAAACTTGTGATAGCAAACGACTCTTCTATAACTCACATGGCAAGGGCTGTCGGTGTTAAGGTGATTACGATCTTTGGTGGGACACATCCGTGCTTTGGCTTTGCTCCAAAACCAGACGAAGGTATGGTAATATCAAAAGATATGCCCTGTAAGCCTTGTGATTTACACGGAAAAGGAATTTGTAAGTATGGGAATTACCCTTGTCTTGATATAGAGCCTAAGGTTATATTTGACAAAGCTATGGAGCTACTAAGCTAATATTTTTCATAGTAAAAGATATATATAGAATTACTTTTATAGTGTTATGAGATACTTTGATTTAGAAGAGGCTAATAAAGTTTTAGAATCTATAAAACCCCTTATATATGATTTTATAGAAAAAAGGGATGAAATAATAGATATCATAGAGCGTATATCTACCATAGAAGATGAGTTGGAAAAACTATATATGGAAAGCGTCTTAGAAGAGAAAAAACAAGAGGTAAATGAACTAATATATAAAATATCTTCTAGCGGTGCTGTTGTTAAGGGTCTTAACCCATTGCTTCTTGATTTTCTATCTAGAAAGGGAAATCAGGATATATGGCTCTGTTGGTTAGAAGGAGAAGAGGAGATAGGCCACTGGCACGGTATTGAAGAAGGATTTATGGGTCGCAAACCAGTGGAACTTTTAGAAGAGGATAAAAAGAATAGAGATATATAATTTTTTTCTGAAATTATGCAAAGCTTTTATGTCTTATGTTATACTATCTTTATATGTTAGTAAGATATGATTAACTTTTTAGGATAGGAGGTTGCTATGGCGCTTTTAGAGCTTCTAGGGGAATACCCCTACACCACCAAATATACCAAAGTAAGGTTTGCCTTCAACGTTATATCCGCCCTTAGCCTCATCATATTTCCGGCTTTCCATCTCATAAAGATGGACTTTGCCAACGGAAACTATTATCTTTGGGGGCATTATACCACAAATTGGACAAAACCAGCTATATGGGCTTTTTCGCTATGGATTGCCCTTTATACTGTTACATTTGTAATAAACTATTTTTATGGGAGATTTTTTTGTAGTTTTATATGCACCGAGGGATGGCTTATAAGAGGTGTAAAAGTTTTATACGATAGGCTTTATAGGCATGGTAAAAAGTTGCAGTTTAATATTATCGTTTTTGTTTTAAACGCTATCCTAACTCTAATATTGTTAAATTGGATAGTGGATTTGTCTGTCTTGTTTAAGCCCTACCATCCTGCGTTTTGGTGGGTATCACTTCTTACGTATGGCCTTATTGCTCTTAATTATCTTGCCATAGGGTGGTTAAGACAAAAGTGGTGTAGATATTTTTGTCCTATAGGTCTTTATTTGGAAGTTTTCAATCAAAAAATGAGATGGCGCATTACCTATGACAAAAATACATGCACAGAATGTTTGGAATGCGTAAGAGCTTGTCCCATAGCTTTAGACCCGAGAAAATTGAAAGACGAGCTTGATACCACAAGCGGATTAAAAGCTTGCTATATGTGTGGAAAGTGTGTAGACGCTTGTATAACAGATTTTAGAAAACACGGAGAAGAAAAGCAAGCTCTACATATATCAAAAGTAGATGACGAAGGAAAGGTAGAGGATTTGTTTTAAGATTTTAAGGAGAGGAAAAAATGAACAAAAAAATTATATATTTTGGAATGGTGGTTAGCGTGGTAGCCTTGTCTAGTTGTGAAAGGGTTTATCAAAAGAAAGATTTTCAAGATTATTCAAACTTTGTAGAATACTCTGAGAGCGTTGTCCCTTTTTATCTTGATATGATAGAAAAGCCTATGTATTTTAATTTTCATCTTACAAACCCTGAAAAGCGTAAAGAGTACGAAAATTTGGCTTCTTTATACTGTAAGGCGAAAGGTGGGGATTTTGTAAAGAATGGTCCATGGCTATATTGTAATTCTTCAAAAGATGAGTATATGATACATGAGACAGATTACGGATTCGAGGTTTATGCAAAACCTACCAAGCAGATTGAAGAGATTATAAGTAAAGGTATAAATTTAATGAAATCTGAAAGATATCAAAAAGCAAACGAAGTGTTAAAAAAAGCTTTCGAGTTTGCAAACGTAGTGGGCAACAAGCGTCTTATTGGAGAAGCAGCTTATTATATAGCTTACAACGACTTTTTATCATCTAGATACTACGATATAGACAAGGTATTTAAATACATAAAAATAGCTCAAGAAAACGGTGTTGATGTATCTAGTTTTATAAATGATATCAAAATATATACTCAAAAGATTCTTAACAGCGTTTTAAACAAAGCCAAATCAGACCAAAAACAACTCGCTTTAAGAGATTTGTCTAGGGCTTTTAAGATAGCAAAACTTTTGAACGACAACAACCTTTTATACACGACATATTATTATTCTGGCAATTTCTACCTTGAAACTGGAGATTACGACAAGGCTATAAAATATTTACAACAAGCTATAGCTTTGGGTCAAGATAAGCCAAATACGCTTGGGCTTTTATACAACCTTTTAGGACAAGCCTATGAAAAGAAAGGCGATTTGCCAGATGCAGAAAAGTACTACGTAGAGTCTTCCGAGATAGCTCTTAAAAATGGCGATACAGAAGGGGCCGCTATACCTCTAAGGCATCTTGGTGATATATATTATCAAAAAGGTAATTACCAAAAAGCTTATCAGTATCACTTGCAAGCCCTCATGATAAGAGGCTACAAAACCAGAAAGGGTGGTGCTAGATATGGGCTTGATTTGGACCTATACAACGTAGGCAACGATTTGTATAAAATGAATCAATGTAAAAATGCAGTTGTGTATCTTGACGAAGCTGTACCTTATTTAGAGAAGTTTGGCATATACGATACAATGGCAAAAGCCCTTTATGAAGATATATCTTGTTATCAAAAGCTTGGAAACAGCGAAAAAGCCAAAGAGCTTTTCAAACAATACAAAAATATTTTAGCCCAACAGAATATGCTGTCAAAATTTAAGAGTATTGGATTTTAAGTTTTTATAATTTTTATATAATTAAGTGATATAATACGTTAAGAGGACTTTTATGATTTTTAGAATTATAGTTATAGGTGTGGTTGGTTTCGTTTTGCTTCTTATGTTTAGCATATTTATGTACAGTATATTTTCTAGCAAAAAAGGGCAAAAGAGTAGAGAATAATGGGACACCACATGTATGTGCCGTTTGTCTTTAGAATATGGGACGTCATTTTTATGACTATTGTTATGATAATGATGATAATATCTTTTGGCCTTGTGCTTTATCTTTATGTTATGAGAGGAGATAAGAAAAATGGAAGAAGCGATAAGAGTAATGAATGAAGTGATGGCAAAAGCAGTTACGCCAGCGGATAGAGAATGGTTTGCTTTTCTGGCTTTTGGAGTGCTGGCTATCATGGTAGTATCTTTTGTGCTACCAATATGGAAAGGTGGCAACAAAAAAGGAGAAACCTAATATGGGTGGAATGTGGAAATACATGGATTTTTTAGCTATCACCGCCCTTGTGGTAGTAGCTACGATGTCTTACATTATAGCTTATGTAGTTGATATCACAGAACAAGAAAGAGGAGAAACACCACTTAAAGAACAAGACGAAGACTGATACCTAATGCGTACTGGCTTTAGGATTTTAATATTGGATAAGAATAAAATCAAAGTATCTGAAAACCTTGATATAGATAAAAATCTTACAAGAGCTATAAAGTATATACATAAATCTCAATACATAGAGGCTTCCAAATGGTTATTTTTAGCCAACGATTCAAGAGAGAAATATTTACTTTTATCGCTTATAAACTTTGCTCTAAAGCAAGAAGATCAAGCTTTGCACTATTTTGAAAACGCAAAGGATTTTCCGTATCTTTACAAAGAACATTTTGATATATACATACAAAAACCAGGGGAGCCTGTAGAATACGCTGAAGCTTTCATGAAGTCTCTCTTCTTACCTTCATAGCCTCTTCTTTTGCTATTTTATCGCATAAGTTGTTTGTATCGTGATCATCTCCTTTGTTTTTTTGATGCCCCCTTAACCATATTACTTCTATGTTTTGATTCTTTAAAAGCTCATAAAGCTCTTTCCATAAATCTTCATTTTTTACATCTTTAAAATCCTTTTTAACCCAATCCTTTAACCATAACCTTATGCCATTTGCTACGTATTGGCTATCTGTATATACGGTTATTTTTTTATCTGTTTTATTCAAAGCTTTTAAAGCCTCTATTACAGCCTTTAGTTCCATTCGGTTGTTGGTGGTGTTCGCCTCGGCACCCTTTATTATTTTCTCTTTCACTACTTTGCCATTTTTTACAGCTTTTAATATTGCACAATACCCGCCTGCCCCTGGGTTTCCCAAACAACTTCCGTCTGTGTATATCCTTATTTCCATTACTTTAAACCTAAAAGCTTATGCATTTGCGGTATTATTCTAGCGTTGAATTTTTCTGCTAACTTTATAGCTTTATCAAGAAACTTCACACTTCCATTTTCCCATAAAGGCTGAAGTATCAATAAACCCTTTTCTATAAAAGGTCTTATATACTCTCTTTCTAAAATACTTTCATTTAGATGTTCATCTACAACTATCTTTAACTCTATATTTTTATCAAAATCCAAAAACTTTGGATCTATGGTATAGTTTGATATGTATTTTGGCGACAACGTGATATAAGTTTTTGCATAGGTTTTCAAGAGTGTTTCTACATCGTCTTTCAAAATTGTGGCGTTTGTTTCTATTTGTATTGTTTTGTTTAGGCTTTTAAAATAAGAAAAAATATTTATAAAATCTTCGTTCAAAAGAGGTTCACCGCCGGTTAGTACTATTAAAGATGGGCTGTGTAGGGTGATTAGGGTTTCTATCTCTTCTAAGGCTTTTGCGTATGATTTTGCAGTTTTGTCAAAATCTAAAGCGCTTTTTTCATCACACCAAACACATCTTAAATTGCACCCTTGAAATCTCACAAACAAAGCAGGAGTACCTATCAAAAACCCTTCTCCTTGTATTGAATAAAAAATCTCGTTTATCATAAGAGACCACGCTGTTTTCTTTTTACTATATAAGCTATTATTTCAGCCACAGCTTTGTAAAACTCTGGCGGTATTTCTTCTTCTATATCTACCGCTTTGTAAAGAGCCCTTGCTAATTCTGGTTTTCTTACTACTGGAACATCGTTTAACTCTGCTATTTCTATGATTTTTTTAGCCATATAATCTTGACCTTTTGCTACTACAACAGGTGCTCTATCTTGTTTTGGTATATATCTTAACGCCACTGCAAAGTGTGTTGGGTTTGTGATTACTACGCTTGCTTTTGGAACTTCCTGCATCATTCTAGATCTTGATAGCTCTATCATTCTCCTTCTTATCTTTGCTTTTACTTCGATATTCCCCTCAAACTGTTTAAACTCGTCTTTTACCTCTTGTTTCGACATTTTTATACGCTTTTCATAATCAAATTTCTTGTAAGCAAAATCTAACCCAGCAAGCATTAGACCTATTATACCTATTGATATTAAAAGCTTAAAAATTAACTTTGCGATTTCGCTAAGCCCTTGAGATGGGGACATGTAAGAGGAAAACACAAGAGTATGAAAACTAAAATATAATATAAAAAAAGACGCTGTTAGAAGAAGCATAACTTTTAAAGAGTTTTTGGCCAGTTCAAAAAGCGCGTTGAGGCTAAAGAGATTTTTAAGACCCTCTATAGGATTTAGCTTAGAAAAATTAGGTTCTAAAGGTTTAAACGTAAATATAAAACCAAACTGTAAAATGTATCCAAATACAACTATCAAGACAGCCAATATAAAAAGAGGTGTAATGTCTGATAATAGCTTTTCAAAAGATAAACCTAAAAACTTTGTAGCATCAGAAGGCGTAAACGAAGGGTCGTCTACTCGTAAACTACCGTCTAATATTAAATCCGAAAATAGTATAAAGATTTTATAACCTATAAAAAATAGAGCACCGGTGGAAACCAACATCAAGAGAGCAGATACAACCTCTTGGCTTTTTGCTACGTTACCTTCTGATCTTAGCTTTCCTCTTCGATAAGGTGTGGCTTTTTCTGTTTTATTTTCTGAGGCCATGATAACCCCTTGTAAACTCTAGCATAAATTTAAAATAATGTTCAAATATTTGGTGCATAAGTATTCCCAACAGAGGGAAAATAAGCAATAAAAATATCATACCTATGAGGGTTTGAAGCGGCATGCCAACCATGAAAACGTTTATCTGAGGTATAAGCCTATTTATAGCTGCAAGAATTATATTCATCACAAGTCCTATAGCTATGATAGGAAGTGCTAATTGAAAAGCGGTATAAAAGCTTCTATAAAAGATATTTAGTATAAACTCAGGTCTCATGTTGTATATGTCGAAGGCTCCAAGCGGTATACTTTTAAGGCTCTCTGACAAAATAAAATAAACGTATTCAAAACCTGATGATACCGCAAAAAGCCCCATAAAAAAATAGCTAAAGTATGTGCCCAAAATTGTAGAGTTTCCCATAAGCGGATTTAAGATAGTGGCGTTTGAAAGTCCAAGAGAACTAGACACGAATTCTCCAAAAACAAAGAAAATATCTACTAAAAATCTGAGTATCAAGCTTATAATAAAACCTAAACTAAATTCTTTCAAAGCCATCAGCGTTAATATTATAAAGCTATCCGTATATACTGGTTTTACTGGATTGTAATAATAAAGCGATACGCTAAAAGCTATCACGAAAAATATTTTAAAGCCGTTTGGCAAATCTCCAAAAACAGGTGCTAAAAATACTATAGAAGATATCCTAAGCGTTATGAGTAAAAATGTTATTAGGTATGGTATAGATATACTTAGCGTCATACTATCTTATATAGTTTGGTATGTTGACTATGAGTTCTTTTGTATAATCTATCATATGCTTCATCATCCAACTACCGAGTAAAAATATCACAAAAAACGCCGCAAGTATCTTGGGAATGTAGCTTAGCGTCATTTCTTGGATTTGGGTGGCAGATTGAAGTATACTGATTAAAAGCCCTACTATGAATGTGGTTAAAAGTATAGGGGCGGACAAGAGCACTGTCATTTTAATCATATTTTCAGTTATAGTAAGCACTTGATCTTGGCTCAATGGTAACTCCTCACCAACGATAAGATAACTAATTCCCAACCGTTTACAAGTACGAAAAGCATAATCTTAAAAGGTAAGGATATGACGGTTGGTGGTATCATGATGATGCCCATTGCGAGCAATATGGCAGATACTACCATATCTATTATTAGGAATGGTAGGTAAAGCAAAAATATAATTTGAAAGGCGATTGACAACTCACTAACCATAAAGGCTGGAATTACTACGCTTAAAGGTAAGTCATTTATATTTTTTATGTTGTCTTTGTTTGGTATATTTGAAGCTAGCAAAAATGTTCTTTCGGTGCTTACTTTCGTGTTTCTTACCATAAATTCTTTAAGCGGTTCTATCGTATTTTGTATAAATTGTTTATCTGTAATCTTGTGCTGAAGATATGGCTGTAAAGCATTTTGATTTATTTGATTTATTACAGGATACATAACATAGAACGTAAGAAAAAGCGCTAAAGATGTTATCACCTGGTTGGGAGGGACATTTGGAAGACCAATAGCTTGTCTTAGCACCGACAAAACGGTAACTATTCTGATAAAAGACGTTGTCATTATTATTATAGATGGTGCTAAACTTAGCACTGTTAATATAAGTATGAGCCTTATAGCTTCTGTGAAGTTGCCGTTGTTAAACTTTACTTGTATTCCTGGTATGACATTGATAGGATTTTCATTTTGAGCCATTGCTAAATGTATAAATATTAAAAGCAATAGACCTATGTTAATTAACGTCTTCGGCCTCATAATCCATCTCATATATAAGTTTAGCATAATCTTTTGATATAAACACTAAGATTAGCTTGTTTTTAGCTTTTAGTATTATAAATTTAGAATGTTTATCAAGGGGGATTATCTTGTATATGCTAACTATATCGTTAGGGTTGTAGGTTGTTTGAATTATCTTTTTCCAGTCAAAAGCTGTATACAAAAATGCTATGAGCGATAAAACCATGCCAAGAGCACTTAACGTTTTTAGAAATAAAATTATTTCCACAAATCTACATAGATTGTACTATAAATTGGGTAAAGTAGATGTTTTGTACTCCACCGGTAACCAATATTGCATTTATTCTTTTGATGAGCTCTAATCTTAGCTCTTCTTTTCCTTCAGGAGTTCTTATTTCATCGTAAGTTTTTGAGCTAAGCAAATTTATAACAGCATCTTTTATGATTGGTAATCGTTTTACAACTTCTTGTTGAACCTTTTCATTTGATAGTTCTAGCGTGATAGACACTTTTGCATAAGTATTCGCATTTTTATCGGCCAAGTTTACTAGAAAAGAACCTAAATCATACATCACCCCAAGCTTTTGTGGTGCTACAACCATCTGTTTTGTTGATTCCTTTTTCTTATGCGTTAGAAAAAAATAAGCACCGGCACCTCCTCCTATTAAAAGAAGGATAACCGGTATCAATATAAATATAAGCTTCTTTTTGCCACCTGATTTGCCACCTTCTTCTTTTACTTGCTCCTCTGCCATACTATATATATTTTAACCTGTAACCATGTTCAGTGTTGCCTGTAATACGTTATCAGAAGATGTTACAACTTTTGCATTGGCTTGGTAAGATCTTTCAGCAGTTACAAGTTGTATATAAGATTGCGCTATATCTACGTTTGATTGTTCTAGCATGCCTGATTGAATGATATCTGCGCTTCCTGGCAATAAGATTGTTGGTGTGTATATAGATGTATATAAATTGGAGCCTTTTTCTAATAGCTCGTTAGGATCTTGAAATTGAGCAAGGGCAACTCTGTAAAGAGGCGTAGATTGGCCGTTGGAATAAACCCCAACAACTGTACCGTCGCTTGATAGTACGTATACATTGACAAGGTTTCCAAGGCTATAACCATCTTGAGAAGCGGTAATAGTAAAATCAGATGCATCCTGAGTTATATATGAGTTATCTATTATGCCAGCGCTTGTGCTTGTTGTAGGTTTAGCTCCTATTAGTTGCCCAAAAGCTAATCCTCCTGTTGATTGAGAGCTGGCTGAGTTTAAGTTCCCTACTATGTTTCCGTCCCCTAGTACAAGAGGATTTTGAGAGCCTATGAAATATTCGTAGCTTGAAGAAGTGGGATAAGAATATACACCTATTGTTGAACTTGTCGTAATATTACCGGTGTTTGGGTCAAAGTTTAATACAGCTGTAGCCGCATATATTGTGCTACTCCCGGTATATATAGGTACTCCTATGCCGCTGGATAGATTGTAAGGTACGAAACCGTTGACGGCTCCAGAGCCTATTGTATCCCATTCTTGCGTACCACCAGACGGCTTTGTTGGATTCACTACGTAGCTTATAGTAGTAGAAGATGTAGTAACATCTACTACCCAATCTGTTACCATAGAGCCAGACGAGTTTGTACCAGATATCATATAGTATGGGGATACGGTAGCAGATATAATACTTGAGCTTGCTGTATTTGGCGGGTTCGTAATGTTATACCATGTCAAAGACCCGCCACTTATGGTTGTGCTTTGCCAAGTACCAGCTACATTTCTATACAAAACTTTACCAGAAGTATCGCTATAGTATGCTGCTTTTTCATTTTCTGCGTATATATAGTTCCATGTATTTGGTCCAGTTTTCTGAAAGTATGTATCACCTTCTATAGTATTTCCCAAGCTATCAAAGGTTGTTAACGTGTTTTGATAGTTAAAAGTAGCAGTATTTAGAGGGTTAAAAGCCTGTGTTATGCTGGGAGCTGTAGAGTTTAAGTTTGTGGGTTGCTGATAGGTTATTAGGTCTGTAGCTTTTGGTGATTGCTGAGGTATTATATATATCGGTTGTAAAGAGGTACCTACTACAGATCCAGATTGATTAACTTTGTACCCTAAAAGCTTTAAACCATCAGGACTTACCATATAACCTTGCTGGCTTATGGTAAACTGTCCATTTCTTGTATAAAAAACATTTCCAGCATTGGCTGGATCTTGTAAAATAAACAATCCATTACCTTGTATAGCTAAATCGGTATTGTTGCCAGTTTGCTCAAAATTGCCTAGTCGCCAACTTAGTTGCGTAGAATCAACTATAACACCTGCACCGTATATTGTAGATTTTAACGTATTAGTGAGCGTATTGATACCTACGTTTACATTGGCTATAACGTTCTCAAATATTGGATTTACAGCTTTGTAGCCCACCGTATCGGCGTTTGCCATGTTGTTCGATACTATATTTAGATAGTTGTTAAAAGCGTCAAGACCAGAAACCGCATTGTAAAAGCTTGGTAACATAAAACACCTCCTTAAGTTGTAGTTGAGTTAGGTATTGCCCCAGCGTATATTATGCTTGAGGCCGGTTCTGACAAACCTGACTGAAGAGTGAGCTCCAAATTTGTACCACTTAGATTAACAG
>NZ_JBMFST010000030.1:0-19288 GCF_049967395.1 Hydrogenobaculum sp.
CTACGCAAAAGATTTCTACAATTCGTATCCTTATATTAGTTGTTCAAGTGTAAGCGATTGGATGACAGGCACCGCACCATCAAACAACATAGCCTCTTGTTCAGGTTTAGAGCAGTATATTGGCAGTTTCGTAACAGTAGGTCCAACTACTACAGACATATGGACATACACTGGATATTATGGAAAATATGAAGGTGGAACATCAGCCAGTGCCAACAACGGTGCAAGTTCTGGTGTATCTGTAACGCAAGGCTATTACACATTCACAACTGCTCCTATAGACAACGCCTATGTGCAATCTATACTGAACCAAGCTAACGCATATGGCTTGAATTGTGCAACCGCTTCTTACAACAGTGCATCATCTAAGATCAGCTGTACTTCTCAACCAGTACTTGTATCTGGTACTAACACGGTAAATTACTTCTGATCGAAACTATTGCCGGGGTTTTCCCCGGCGATTATCTTGTAAACTTATGAAAGGCTTTTCAATTATAGAGTTTTTACTTGTTTTGACAGCTTTTGTCATTTTCTTGGGAGCAGCTTTTATAGGTTATAGGACGCTCAAAGCAAATGCTGACCAAGAGCATATATCCCAAAGGGTAAACCTTTTTATAAAGGGTATAACTCAATATGCACAGGATTTTGGTGCATATCCATATATTACATGTGCCAGCGCAAACGACTGGAATACATCTGCTTCTTCAAATAGAATAGCTTCTTGCTCGGCTTTGATGTCTTATGTGGGTCATTGGTTGGCAATTGCAAATAGCGGCCAAACATGGCAATATTTTGCATGGAGCGGTTCTCCTGGGTGTAATGGAGCCGGCAATAAATGTTCTGAGTCTGCTACTCAGGGCACTTACGTAATAGCCACACCTCCTATATCAGCAGAATATATTCAGGCTATTGCAAATAGTGTGAATGAGCTTGGTGGATTTTCTTGTAGTGTTTATTACAATGGTAGTGCTTCTTGGGTTGTAGTACCACCAGGGTATGCTATGTTGACATGTACTCATGATAGTTCTGTATTTTTATCTCCCACGAGCCCAAGTTTTTAGAGTATAAGCATGCCATCTCCATAGGAGTAAAATCTGTATTCGTTTTTTATAGCCTCTTTGTAGGCTTTTAGTATAAACTCTCTACCGTTGGGATTTTTCATTTCGCAAAAAGCACTAACAAGAATAAGAAGGGAGGACTTTGGAAGGTGAAAATTTGTAATGAGCCCATCTAAAACTTTGAACTTAAATCCTGGTTTTATGTAAAGATCTGTAAAACCAAAATATGGTCTATCTACGGCGGTTTCTAAGGCTCTTGTGACGGTGGTGCCCACTGCTATTACCTTTTTACCCATCTCTTTTGTTTTTTGAATATTTTTTATAAGAGCTTCTCTTACTTCTATATACTCTTCATCTACTTTATGCTCTTCTATATTTTTTACTGTAACTGGCTTAAAAGTTCCGTAGGATACATGAAGGGTTATAAAATCTATGTTTACTTTTTTCTTTAATTTTTCTAAAAGTTCTTCGGAAAAGTGTAAAGAAGCTGTGGGGGCTGCCACTGAAAACTCTTTTTTAGCAAAAACCGTTTGGTAAAATTCTCTGTCTATAGGCTCTTCGTCTCTTTCTAAGTAGGGTGGAATTGGTATTTTACCGTATTTGTTTATAGCATCTATCTGAGTTTGATTTTTAGCTTTTAAAAGCACCAAAAACTTTGATTTTTCTATCTGGGACTCTATCGTTACCTCAAAATCATCGGAGATAGATATTGTAAGTCCTGGTTTGATGTTTTTGCCACCTACAAGGGCTTCCCATTTTTCGTTTTCCAAATGCCTTAAAAGAAGTATTTCTACGCTTGAATGCTCAATTCCTTTTTTCTTTCCCAAAAGTCTTGCTGGTAGTACTTTTGTATCGTTGAAAACAAGCAAATCTCCCTCTTCTAAAAATTCGTCTATATGCCAAAATGTCGAGTGAGTTATAGTGTTATTTTTTCTACCCAAAACCATGAGCTTAGCGCTGTGTCTTGGGTTTACCGGGTATTTGGCGATTAGTCTTTCAGGAAGCTCGTAGTCAAAAAGCGATATATCCATTGTAAATCTCTAATAAATCTGTTGTATTGTCTATGGCTTGAAGATGTCCCTTGTAAGTCTTTGAAAAATCCCCATCAAACTCAAGGCTAATACCTTTTCCTATAAACTTGTAGCCTCTAAATATAAGCATTTTATCCCACATATTTTCTTCTAAAAACCTTGATATCGTGTAAGCTCCGCCTTCTACAAATATATGCATTATATCTATCTCGTATAATGCTTTTAAAATGGATTTTATATCAAAACTTTCTAATTCTAAAAGCCTAACACCAAGAGATTTAAAATAATTTTTCTTTTCGTTGCTGGTATTTGCGGAGGTTATCAATATAATTTTTTCGTATCCTTTTTTAAATATGTTTGCATTGTAGGGAGTATCCAAATTTGGGTCTATTACAATGGTGTAAGGTTGATATTCATTCCCTTCAAGTCTTACGGTAAGCTCTGGATTGTCTTTTAAAATGGTGTTTATACCTACTAATATTGCGCTGGAGTGTTTTCTATATATATGTGCTATTTCTCTTGCTTTTTGAGAGCTAATCCATTTGCTTTCTCCGTTTTCTTTGGCAAGCTTTCCATCCAAAGACATTGCGCATTTTAGCGTTATAAAAGGTCTTTTTTTGGTTATGTATACAAAAAAATCTTCGTTTAACTTATCGCATTCTTCTTTTAATAAGCCAACTTCTACTTCAATACCGGAGGATTTTAGCCATTCTATGCCTTTTCCAGATACTTTTGGGTTTGGATCTACCGAACCTACCACAACTCTTTTTATACCGCTTGATATTATAGCAGGACAACAAGGCGGGGTTTTACCGTGAAATGAGCAAGGTTCTAAAGTCACATACATCGTAGCGCCTTTTATATCCTCTTTAGCATTTTTTAATGCTACAATCTCAGCATGATCAGTGCCTGCTTTCTTATGAGCCCCTATTGATAAAATCTTATTATCCTTTACTATGACAGCTCCTACTGCTGGATTTGGATGCGTTTGACCCTTATATTTGTAAGCCTCTTCCAAAGCAAGCTTCATATAATATTGGTCTTTATCTATCATTTCAATAAGTCTTCAACTATCATGTCTTTTATTCTATCCATAGCATCTTCAAAAGCTTGTCTTTTTGGTAAGTCTCCTTCGCCACCAGTAGGCAATGTGTAATATGAACTTTGAGAGTAAGTGTATTTTTGTTTTCCTATGTCAAGTTCTATGCTCAAATTTAATATATAGTTGTTAGCTCTTTGATAGATTGAGTATCCTATGGGCATATTGGATATGTTTGTAATTTTTAAATTTACAGTTTTATAGTTTTTAGAATTACAGTCCAATGGTTTTTTCGCTTCTAAGAAAGCCTCTTCAACAGACTTTATTGTATACTCTTTTATATACGGGTCTTCTATAAAAGCTCCTTCTTTTTCCTTTATACAAAAACTTTGAGCGTAGGATATGGCTATAAAACAAAGATATAAAGGAATTATAAGTTTCTTCATACAACATAATATAATATCACAAACAATATTTTATGCTATAATATTAACAACCTTGCAACGGGACAGGGTGAACCCCGCCAGGTCCGGAAGGAAGCAACGGTAAGCCTGCCGTCTCGGGTGCAAGGTTTTTTATGAAAGTAGTTTGCTTAGTTAGTTCAGGTTTTGACAGTATATCGCTTTTAAACTATTACATAAATAAAAACTACGAAATATATCCTATATATGTAAAAAGCGGATTTAAATGGGAAAACGATGAAATACAGCATCTACAAGATATAATAAATCATATAAACAAACGATACGAGCTCATAAAATCTTTAAAAATAAGCCATGCTCCTAACGATTTTTTTGAGGAATTCAACAAAAGAGAGTTCATAAACGATGAAGACGTGGAGATTCCTTTTAGAAACTTGGACCTTTTGATAAACGCTTTAAAATATGCCTATTCTGTGGATGCAAAGCTTATAGCCATAGGTATAATGGGGCTCGTGGCTTTTAAAGATAATTCTTACAATTTTATAAAAACTATAAACGATTTATTTTCTATGTATGGTGATTACAAAGTAGAAACACCGTTTCTTGGCATGTCTAAAAAAGACGTATTTGATAAATACTTTATAAAGGAGCTTTTTGATAAAGCTTTTTGCTGTATGAATCCTATAAATGGTGAAGAATGCGGTGTTTGTTCTAAATGTAAGGAAAAACAAGTATTAACAACATGAAAAAGAATACCAATATATATTGAAAAGCAAATTGATTTTGTATAATATCTTGCTTTTAAGACAAAATGAAATTATAATAATATAGGTGGATAGAAAGAGAGAGATTTTAAAGCTAATAAAAGAAGGTGAGCAAAATACTAAAAAGCTTGCAGAGAGGTTTGGCGTATCTCTGATGAGTATATATAGAGATTTAAAGGAGCTTGAGAAAGAAGGCCTTATCGTAAGAAAGTATGGAAAGTTAGAAGTAGCTAGTAGAAGTGTAAAAGAATCTCAAGAAAAACAAAAAGATATATGTGCGTTTTGTCATAAAGAAAATGACGATAGGCTGAGATTTACATTCTATTTGGAAACTGGCAAACAAATACATACCTGTTGTCCTCACTGCGGGCTTCTTTTGTACAAAAGCATATTGGATCCTATAGAAGCCATAACTACAAAAGACTTTATAACCTGCAACCTTTTGAGCGGTACTTCTGCTTACTATGTACTTGGTTCTGTGGCAGCACCTTGCTGTTCTCCTTCTGCACTGGCTTTTGCTAGAAAAGAAGATGCTGTTATGTTTAAGACAGGGTTTGGAGGAGAAATATTTGAGTTTGAAGAAGCTACAAAGGTAATATGGGATCTTATGAAATATGGAAGTATTCTTAAAATCGGAAAACTTAACAAATAGGAGTTTATAATATGGCAGGACACAGTCATTGGGCACAAATTAAACATAAAAAAGCTAAAGTTGATGCACAGAAAGGAAAACTTTTTGGTAAGCTTATAAGGGAAATAACGGTAGCTACAAAGTTAGGCGGACCAGACCCAAACGCAAATCCAAGGCTTAGAATGGCTATAGAGGCAGCTAGAAAAGTAAGTATGCCTATGGATACCATAGAAAAAGCTATTAAAAGGGGTTCTGGTAACGATAAAGAAGGGTCTTTAGAAGAAATAGTCTATGAAGGATATGGTCCTGGCGGAACTGCCATTATGGTGGTGGTGGCTACTGACAATAGGAACAAATCTACATCAGAGGTAAGACATGCATTTTCAAAACATGGTGGCAACTTAGGATCTTCTGGCTGCGTCTCTTACTTGTTTGAACAAAAAGGTGTAATAGAGATTCCAAAAGAAGCTGTGGACGAAGAAAAACTTATAGAGGCTGCTTTAGAAGCTGGTGCAGATGACGTAGAAACTACCGAAGATATGTTTTTAGTATATACAAATCCAAAAGATGTATACACTATAAAAGATATTTTGGCCAGCAAGGGTTTTACTATAGAAAGCGCCAAGACAAGCCTTATCCCCACAACAACTGTAGAGATAAAAGACATAGATACCGCTAAAAAGCTTTTAAACTTGCTAGAGCATCTTGATGAGCTTGATGAAGTGCAAGAAGTTATATCAAATTTTGAAATAGACAAAGATGTATTGGCATCTTTAGGTTGATGATATAATAAAAGCATGAAACTATCGATAGTAGGGACTGGATACGTCGGGTTGGTCACGGGTACTTGTTTTGCAGAGATGGGCAATGAGGTTTATTGTGTAGATATAGATAAAGATAAGATAGAGAAGTTGAAACAAGGTGTAATACCCATATACGAACCAGGCTTAGAGGAGCTTGTAAAGAGAAACACATCCCAAGGGAGACTATTTTTTACCACAGACATAAAGTATGCGGTAGAAAACACAGATATTATCTTTATAGCAGTTGGCACACCGATGGGAGAAGACGGTAGCGCAGACTTAAAACATGTGTTAAGCGTAGCAAGAGACATAGGTAAATACATGAATAGGCATAAGTATGTTATAAACAAGTCTACGGTACCTGTAGGCACAGCTGTTAAAGTCAGAGAAGTTATTCAAGAAGAGTTAGACAAGCGTGGTGTAAATATAAGCTTTGATGTTATATCAAACCCAGAGTTTTTAAAAGAAGGTGCAGCAATAGAAGATTTTATGAAACCAGATAGGGTAGTGGTGGGGGCGGATTCAAAAGAGGCGATGGAGCTAATGAAAGAGCTTTACGCTCCTTTTACCAGAAACCACGAAAGATTTATAGCTATGGACGTAAAATCTGCAGAAATGACAAAATACGCTGCAAACGCAATGCTTGCTACGAAAATAAGCTTTATGAACGAAATAGCAAACATATGCGAAAGGGTAGGAGCAGATGTAAACAAGGTAAGAATAGGCATAGGCTCAGACCCCAGAATAGGATACCATTTTATATATCCTGGCTGTGGATACGGAGGTAGCTGTTTTCCTAAGGATGTAAACGCTCTCATAAAAATAGCTGAAGACGTTGGCTATGAACCAAAGATACTAAAGGCTGTAGAAGATGTAAACGCAAGGCAGAAGAAAGTGTTGGTAGAAAAAGCGGTAAAACGCTTTGGAGAAGATTTGAGCGGTAAAACCTTTGCGGTGTGGGGTCTTAGTTTCAAGCCAGAAACAGATGATATGAGAGAGGCAAGCTCAATAGTAATAATAAACGAACTAACCAAAAGAGGAGCAAAAATACAAGCTTATGATCCAGTAGCCATAGAGCAAGCAAAAAACTTTTATTTGAAAGACAATCCAAACGTATCTTACTTTAAGAGTAAATACGACGCTCTCAACAACGCCGACGCCTTGTTTCTTATAACAGAATGGAAGGAGTTTAGAAGCCCAGATTTTGAAGAGATGAAAAAAAGGCTTAAGAATCCAATAATATTTGATGGTAGAAATCAATACAACAAAGAAAAGATGCAAAGTTTAGGTTTTGAGTATTATCAAATAGGTGCTTAAGGAGGTTTTTTATGCTTTTAAAAGCCAAAGACAAAGAAGTATACGATGCTATAGTATCAGAGTTAAACAGGCAGAATTCTTACCTTGAGATGATAGCATCCGAAAACTTTACATCCCTTGAAATTATGGAAGCTCAAGGTTCGGTGCTTACAAACAAATATGCGGAAGGCTTACCTCACAAACGTTACTATGGTGGCTGTGAGTATGTAGATATAGTGGAGGATCTTGCAATCCAAAGGGCTAAAGAGTTGTTTAAAGCAGAGCACGCAAACGTTCAACCTCATTCTGGTTCTCAGGCAAATATGGCAGTTTATATGGCAGTGTTAAAACCAGGAGATACGATACTTGGCATGAGCTTAGCTCATGGAGGACATTTGACCCACGGTGCTACGGTAAACTTCTCTGGCAAAATATACAACGCAGTTTATTATGGTGTTAGAGAAAGCGATTACCTTATAGATTACGATCAAATGTATAAGCTCGCCAAAGAGCATAAACCAAAAATGATAATAGGAGGAGCCTCCGCTTATCCGCGGGTGATAGATTGGGCTAAAATGAGAGAGATAGCTGATTCTGTAGGGGCCTATTTGATGGTAGATATGGCTCATTACTCTGGTTTGATAGCTGGTGGCGTATATCCTAGCCCAGTTGAAGTATCTCATTTCGTAACTTCTACTACCCATAAAACACTAAGAGGACCAAGAAGCGGTTTTATACTATCAAAACAAGAATTCGCAAAAGATATAGACAAAAGCGTATTCCCAGGTATTCAAGGTGGTCCATTGATGCATGTTATAGCGGCAAAAGCTGTTTGTTTTAAAGAAGCTATGAGTGATGAATTTAAAGAATACGCTGCCCAAGTGGTGAAAAATGCAAAAGTGTTAGCAGAGGAGCTATTAAAAGAAGGAATAAATGTATTAACAGGCGGCACTGATTCTCATATGGTGTTGGTAGATCTTAGAAATTTAAACCTAACTGGAAAAGAAGCAGAAAATAGACTTGGAGAAGCTGGTATCACGGTAAACAAGAATGCGGTACCTTTTGATCCATTACCACCCACAAAAACAAGCGGTATAAGAATAGGAACACCTGCTCTTACCACTAGAGGAATGAAGGAAGATCAAATGAAAACGATAGCAAAGATAATAGCTAAAGTTCTAAAAGATTACTCCGAAGAAACGCTAAAAAAAGCAAGAGAAGAGGTAAAGAATCTTTGTGAAGCGTTTCCTCTTTACAAAGAATTAAAAGATGAAATTTGTGTTTGAAGGTAAAGAATACGAACTATCAGATTTGGAGCTAAAAATTTTAAAATACCACAAAGTAATGGGACCTGACTACTCAAAACTTATATCATATAGATTTCATATAAGTTTACAAGAGGCTTTTGATATACATAAAAAGCTTTTAAACATGGGGCTGTTAGAAAAAGTGACAGCCCCTATAATAAACTATCATTCTAAGGATAAGAGGTTAAAATCCGTAAAACATAGAAACCATACATATTACGACCTTTCTAGGGTTGGAAAGCTTTTGTTAAGAGAATATGAAAGACAAGTAAAAGAGATAAATCTAAATTTAGAGTTTCCCTATAAAAGATAGTTTATAGCTTTTGATGTTTTATATTTTTTCAGGTAAATTTATAAAAGCTTTTAAAATAAAAATATAAGACACGTATATCAATATTATTCCTATTCCCACTATCACAAGCAACGAGCCAAAAAACATGACTTCACCTGCTTTTTTGAAATAAACTTCCTTTGTGGCATCGTATATTTTATCAAACGCTAGTTTGTAATGGTAAGCTATAATGATACCGAGGATATATCCTAGGATAAATACCATAATTGATATAAGGTAAAAAAACACCGCAGGATTTCCTTGAGCCCTCAAGCTTTTAGCTATTAGATATCCAACACCAAAAAATATCTCAAATATGAGAAGTCCAACGGTAAGGATTATGTTTGGCATAAAACCTGCCATAAACTTTTTATAGATTAATTGATCTTTAACGGCGTTGCTTAGTTCCACAATCGCTTTTGCTATAAATAAAAGTCCAGCAAAAAAACCAATTATGCCAATAAAGGGTATGATGGAAGTTGTCAGAAGTATTCCGCCTATGGTTCCATTTTTTTTGACATTAGATAAATCAATATTATCCATTTTCTAACTTTTCAATCACTTTTACAAGATGCTCTGGTACTTCCATCACAGATAGCCTTGGCATCTTGACCAAATAAAAATCCTTAAAAGCTTCATTAGACTTAATCTCAGCTAAGGTTATCTTTCTTTTTAATCTTCTTATTGGCACTACATCAAAGACAAACAACCCAGAAGAATCTTGGTATGGCGAAGACACTATCTTTGCTAAACCTACAATAGCTTTTTCATCACCAGTATGATATATATAAGCCATGTCTTCTGGTTCTGCGTTTTTAATAAACTTTTGAGCCAATGGATTTTTGACACCATCCCAAACAGTCTTACCTTCTTTTTCAAGCATATCGTAAGAATAAGAACTTGGCTCTGTTTTTAAAAGAAAGTATTTCATAGCTCCTCCGTTACAGCTTTTATAGATTCATACAAAACATCTAACACTTTATCCATCTCCTCAAAGCCTATAGAAAGTGGCATTACAAGTGTCATATTGTTCCCAAGAGGTCTTAAAAATACGCCTTTCTTTTTAGCGTAGTTGGCCACTTTAAAACCTATCCTTTGTTTTATTTCATAGGGTTCTTTTTTATCTTTGGCAAGCTCAACTGCAGCCATAAATCCAAGTTGCCTTGTTTCTTTCACATGTTTTAAAGATTCAAACTCTTTTAAACGCTTTTCAAGATAATTTATTTTTTCTTTTAAAAGCCCCAACACGTTTTCCTCTTCAAAGATTTCTATGTTTTTAAGAGCAACTGCGCAGGCTAAATTGTTACCGGTGTACGTATGACCGTGAAAAAAGTGCTTTAGTTCTTCATATTCACCTAAGAAAGCATCGTATATAGCTTTTGTGGTAAGAGTAGCTGCCAAAGGCATGTAGCCACCTGTTATACCCTTGCCAAGTGCCATAAAATCAGGACATATGCCTTCTTGCTCTACGTAAAACATACTACCTGTCCTACCAAAACCAGTGGCTACTTCATCTGCTATAAAAAGTACTCCATAATGCTTAGCCATTTCGTAAACGCTTTTCATAAAACCCTTAGGATATACCAAAAATCCAGATGCCGCTTGCATACCAGATTCCATAACTATGGCTGAGGTTTTATCGTGTATGTCCTTTAAAAGTTTTTCAAGCATGTCTAATAGATCTTGAACATGATGGGATTTTGAAAATATATAAGGAGATGGAAGTTTGTAAGTTTTAAAAAGTAAAGGTTTGTAAGTATCGTGAAACAAAGAAACGCTACCAACGCTAACGCTTCCTATGGTATCACCGTGATAAGCCCCTTCAAAACTAATAAAATAAGGTCTCTCCTGTCCTAAATTTTTGAAGTAATGATAGCTAAGTTTTATAGCTATCTCCATGGCCTCAGCCCCATCTTCAGAGTAAAAAACTCTCTGAAGACAAGAAGGCGTTATATCTACAAGCTTTTTAGATAGCATAATAGCTGGTACATTTGAGTTTCCAAGGGTAGTAGTATGTGCTACTTTGTTAAGTTGATTTATCAAAGCCTCGTTTAGTTTTGGGTGATTGTGCCCATGGATATTGCACCACAAAGATGATATAGCATCAATATATTTGTTTCCATAAATATCGTACAAATAAACTCCTTCCCCTCTTTCAAATATAATACCTCCTTCTTCTTCATAAACCTTCATCTGGGTAAATGGATGCCAAAAATACGTTCTATCTGTTGATTCTAAAAACATCAAAGATTCAATCTTCATGGGGCTTTGCCATCTTCTCCGGTCTAACGTACTTATCAAACTCTTCTTCTGTAAGTATACCAAGCTCTATGGCCGCTTGTTTTAAAGATATATCTTTTTCGTAAGCAGTTTTTGCTATTTTTGCAGCGTTATCATAGCCAATGTAAGGGTTTAGCGCTGTTACGAGCATAAGGGATTCTTGAACGTAAGAATTTATCTTTTTCATGTTGGGCTTTATACCCTTTACCATATGATCAGCAAAAGATCTCATAGCATCTGAAAGAAGTTTTGCGGAGTTTAAAAAATTAAATATAATAACTGGATTAAATACGTTTAATTCAAAATTACCTTGAGAATCGGCAAACCCTATAGCTGTATCGTTACCCATTACCTGCACGCAAACCATCGTCATAGCCTCTGATTGGGTGGGATTTACTTTGCCTGGCATTATCGAAGAACCAGGCTCGTTGGCTGGTAGTATAAGCTCCCCTATACCAGCCCTTGGTCCAGAGCCCAACCACCTTATATCGTTTGCTATTTTCATCAAAGCGGCAGCTAAAGACTTCATAGCACCGCTAGCCATTACAAAAGGATCGTGAGAGCTCAAAAATGCAAATTTGTTTCTAGACACTTTAAAATCTATACCTGTTAGATCAGAAAGCACTTCTACCATTCTTTTATCAAAACCTTTTGGAGCGTTTAAACCAGTACCTACTGCTGTGGCGCCTATGCCTATTTCTTTTAGCTCTGGCAACACTGCCTTTATACGCTCAATAGCTGTGTCCAACTGATGAACATATCCACCAAATTCTTGTCCCAGCGTCATAGGTACAGCATCTTGAAGATGAGTCCTACCTATTTTTACGATATCCTTAAATTCTTCGGCTTTTTCCTTTAATGCATCTCTTAGATATTCTATAGACGGCAAAAGTTTATCTTGAAGAATTTGTACAGCTGATATATGCATAGCGGTTGGAAATGTGTCGTTAGAAGACTGAGACATGTTAACATGGTCGTTAGGGTGTATTGGATCTTTAGAGCCCAACGGTTTACCAGCCAACTCCGCCGCTCTATTTGCTATAACTTCGTTAACGTTCATGTTGCTTTGTGTTCCAGAACCAGTTTGCCAAACCTTCAACGGAAAATGTTCGTCCAGCTTACCTTCCAATATTTCGTCTGCTACTCTTACAATCAATTCTTTTCTATAATCATCCAACTTGCCAAGTTCATTGTTTACTATTGCTGCTGCTTTTTTTATAAGTGCCAGAGCCCTGATTACCTCTATAGGCATTTTATCGTCTGATATGTTGAAATACATTAAAGATCTCTGGGTTTGAGCTCCCCAATACTTATCGGCTGGGACTTTTACTTCACCCATGGTATCTCTTTCAATCCTATATTCCATATCACACTCCTATAAAGTTTTTTAATATTATATATCAAAAGCTAGATACAGAAGTATTATTCATGTAAATTGATATATATCATGTTGCATAAAAGATACATATATGCTATAATAAAAATCCTAAGCGAGTGTAGCTCAATGGTAGAGCACCACGTTGCCAACGTGGTTGTTGCGGGTTCGAGTCCCGTCACTCGCTCCATTTAATATGAAAAAGTATATATTAACAGCTTTTGGAAAAGATAAACCCGGTATTGTGGCTTCTATTACAGAGATTTTGTATAAGATGGGTGCCAACATAGAAGACTCGTCTATGAGTAGATTATCTCAGCAGTTTGTAATTATGCTACTTTTTACTTCTAAAAATCCTATAAAAAAAGAAGATTTTCATCTAGAAGACATAGAAGTAGACATAAAACCAGTAGAAGATAAAGAACCTAAAGATCAATCAAACTGCAACGCTATCATATCTATATACGGAGCGGATAAAGCCGGTATAGTCTATAGTGTTTCAAAGCTTTTAGCATCAAAAAATATAAACATAACTGACCTTAGGACCCACAAGTTAAAAGATATATACATAATGCTTATGGAAGCAGAGCTTAAAGATGTAAGCTTATCGTCTTTAGAAAAAGCTTTAAAAGAATTGTCAAAAGAGCTAAATGTAGATATCTCTTTGCAGGAGGTTTGCAAAGAAGTCCTTTGATATACGAAATCCTTGTTTATCCAAACCCTTTACTCAAAGAAAAGTCAAAAGATGTTGATAGAATAGATGACAATATTATTAAACATATAGAAAATCTTAAAGAAACTATGTATTCAAAAGATTTTTGCACTGGTATAGCTTCTTCTCAAGTAGGTGTGTTGCAAAATATAATAGTAATGGATGCTTCTCGCTTTAGAAAACCACCTAAAAACCACCATGGCCTTATAACGCTTATCAACCCTGTCATAATCAAAGCGGAAGACAGTATAATTTTTAGAGAAGGGTGTCTTAGCATACCAGAATACACTGCCAACATTCAAAGGTATAAGTATGTATCAATAAAAGCTTTAGACGAAAAAGAAAACGAAATAATATTGGATTTAGAGGGTCCAGAGGCGGTACTATTTCAACATGAGCTAGATCATTTAAACGGCATACTGTTTCTCGATAGACTTACATCTCTTGATAATTTGTTTAAAAGAAAAACCTAAGTAGTATATTCGGCGTTTATTCTTATATACTCATATCCAAGATCAGAAAATCTATAGCTAAAACTTTCTTTACCTTCCTTCAAATCTAAAACAATCTCTATCTCCTTAGATTCTCTCATCTTTTGGCTTAGCTTTTCTTTATTAAAGTGAAGAGGCTCTTTATCGTATACTTTTACACCCATTATGTGTAAACTAACTTTTAACGGGTCTATAGGAAAGATGGTAGAACCAGCGGCAGCCAATATGCGACCCCAATTGGGGTCGGCTCCAAACATTGCAGTTTTTACAAGGTTAGAAGTGGCTACAGCGTTTGCTATAACTTTTGCTTTTGTCTTAATGCTAGCGTGTTTAACTTCTATAGTTATTATCTTGGTGGCTCCTTCTCCATCTTTTACTATCATATCAGAGACTTCCTTGCAAACTTTATACACACAGTTGTATGCATCACCAGAATAATCTAAATCTCCGTAAGATATAACACCAAAAGAATCGTTGGTGCTTTGGCATCCGTCTACATCTATAGAGTTAAAAGTTTTCTCTAAGATGGTATCAAAATGTTTTCTTGGCATAAGTTTTGAGTTTGTAAAACAAAAAGCAAGCATAGTAGCCATATCAGGATGAATCATACCTGCTCCCTTACCAAAGCAAAAAGCTTCGTAGTTATCTTTTTTGCAAAAAGCATACTTTGGAAATCTGTCGGTGGTGGATATTGTCTTGGCAGCCATTTCAAGGTCTAGCACCTCTAAGTGATTTACAGCGTATTCTATACCTTCTAATACATTTATTATGGGAAGTGGTTTTCCTATAATGCCAGTTGAAAATACAAGCACTTCTTCTTTTGGTATATCAAAAAGCTCTGCCACTTTTTCTCCCATCATCTTTGCGTGTTCATAGCCCTCTATGCCAGTACCACAATTGGCGTTTCCACTGTTTATAACAAGAGCGCTTACCCTGTTGCCAGAAGCCTCTAGCATATTCTTAGAGTATAGCACCGGTGCCGCAGCAAAGTGATTTGTAGTAAATACAAAATGAGCTTCACAAGCAAATGGAAGCTTTATGACAAGCAAATCTTCTTTACCAGATTCTTTTATACCAGCTTTTGCAATACCCATTAAAACGTTGTTCATAATCTATACCTCTTTCTTTTGATGCTCTTTTAATATTATATTTAAAGGTGCATAGTTTATATTTAGCTTTTCTCTTAACTTCTTCTCAAAAAACCTAAGGTAATCCTCTCTCCAAAAATCTCTGTTGTTGGTATGAAGCACAATGGTTGGAGGCTTCGGGGAGAATACTGTATAATAAACTTTTACAGGTTTTGTAGAGTTTTGCGGATACTCTTCTAAAATTTTTTCTACAACTCTATTCACATAGGAAGTTTTGATAGGTCTTGAATATTCTTCGTAAATATCTACAGCTTTTTCCAATATAGAAAAAATATTGATGTTTTCTTTTGCAGATACATAGACTCTTGGGGCAAAATAAACAAACTCTAGCTTTTTATCTACGTGTTTTTTAAGAGCATCAAGGTCTTTTACCAAATCTATTTTGTTTAATACCACTATAAGCCCTTTAGCTTTTCTATTTATAAGGCTTGCCAATCTCATGTCTTGCCTTGAAACTCCTTCTGTAGCATCTATCACAAGAGCGCAGACATCTGATTTTTCTATAGCTTCTAAACTTCTATTTACAGCAAAAAACTCTACCCCATAGTTTATGTTTGAAGGTCTTCTTATGCCGGCGGTATCCACTAAAACAAAGTCTTTACCTTCATAGCTAAATTCTACGTCTACGGCATCCCTTGTAGTTCCTGCTATGTTTGAAACTATTACCCTATCTTGCTTTAAAATAGAATTTAGCAAAGAAGATTTCCCGCTGTTTGGCTTTCCAACAAAGCTAAGCTTTATAAAATCAGCCTTTTCTTCTATCTCTTCAGTGGATGGTAAATCTTTTGTTATTTCTTCTAAAAGCTCAAAAACCCCAGTGCCGTGAGTAGCTGAAATCTCAAATACGTTGTCAAAACCAAGCTCGTAAAACTCTGAAGCGCTGGCTTTTTTGCTATCTGTTTTGTTTACTGCCACGTAAACTTTTTCTTTGTAAGGGTAAAGGAGCTTAGCTATATCTTTATCTTCTGGCATAAGTCCAGCTTTGCCATCCACCACAAATATTATTTTATGAGCTTCTTTGTAAAGTTTAAGCACTTTATCCCTTATAGCTTGAGATATCTCTTCTTTAGAATCTGTCAAACCACCAGTATCCACTACCTTAAATAGTTTATCTTGAAAAACAGCTTTAGACTCTATCACGTCTCTGGTAATCCCTGGTATATTTTCTACTATTGATATCCTTCTTTTGGAAATCTTATTAAATAGCGTAGATTTACCAACGTTTGCTCTTCCGGTTATGACGATTTTTTCCATTTATTAATTATCTCACAAAAGCCGTTCGAACATCAAAGACTTTAGTATAAAATTCTCATCGTATTTGGCTTTTAAAGATAATAAAGCTTTTATTTGATCTTTGTATACATATTGAAAAACCTCTTTGGGAACCCTTGAATCCTTCGCCATGTATATGAGACCGTTATAACGCATAACGATATCGTCAAATTTATAGAGCATATTAAGAACATCTTCTCTCACCGGAAAATCTAAAGCCAACGTAAATCCCTCTTTTACAAAAGAAAACACTCTATTTGAAGTATTTTTCAACCTTTTTAACACTACTAAATATGGGTATATCTTGTAAGATTTTATAATATCAAAAACTTCAATGCAGGCTTCTTTTGGCCCTACAAACTGATATTGTAAAAACCCTCTTTTACCGTAAAGTCTGTTCCAATTTTTTATATTGTCTAAAGGAAAGAAAAAGTCAAAATAATGCACCAAAGATTCACCTTTTGGCATCTTGTTAAAATAATAAATGTTGTAAGCTCTCATATCTAAATCGTTTACGATAAAGTTTGGCATTACAAAAGGTATATCTATCGTTTTTTTGCTTTTAAAAGCCTTAAAATGAAATTTTAAATCAAGGGGAAGATGCTCGTAATACTCATAATCACCAAACATTACCAAAGCATTTTCGGTAAAAGCATCTAACCAACATACTGAAAATTCGTAATCTTTGTCAAATGTTTCCAATAGCTCTATAGCCTTGCCTATACCTTTAGTAGGTATTATATTTTGCCTTATGTATTGACTTCCTTTTGATATTTTTAGCTTAGCTTTGCTAACAATTCCTATAAGTCCCATTGAACCCATAGTACCCCAAAAAAGCTCACCGTTTTCTTCTTTAGAACACCGATAAACATCCTTTGGTGTTATTATTTCAAAACCTTCCACAAAATCTCCGAAAACCCCTTTTGAGCTTTTGCCGTGTATATCGTTTGCTATAGCACCACCTACGCTTATAAGAGAAGTACCAGGAACTACCGGCAACACATATCCTCTTGGTAGTAAAAACTCCAATATTTTCTTAAGCTGTGTGCCAGCTTGGACTTCTATGTATTCTTTTTCAAAATCTACATCCAAAAATAGATTTAAGCCCGTTGTATCGTATACATTTCTATACAAAGCCTCATCGCCGTAGCTTCTACCGTAGGCTCTTGGTATGAAACTTTTAGAAAAATCTATTTTATCTAGAACGTTTGCTTCTATACAAGGAAATCTACCCCACCCACAGATAAAACTAAGGTTTTTTGATGTATTCATCAAGAGGTTTTGCTTGTTCTACAAGTAAAATAGGTATGTCTTCTTCAATTTCATAAACAAGCTTACAATTGCCACAAATTAATATATCCTTCTTTTCATTGTAAAGAAGCTCGCCCTTACATTTAGGGCAAGCTATGATATCTAATAGCTCTTTGTTTATCATAGAGAAAGAGTTTTTATTCTATCGGCAGCTTCTTTTAGTCTATTTGTATCTACGGTAAGAGATATCCTAAAATAACCTTCTCCAGCCTCACCAAAACCACTACCCGGTGTTACCACTATAGCCAATTTATCAAGCAACAACTCTGCAAAGCTAGCAGAGGTAAAACCTTTTGGCACCTTTATCCAAAGGTAAAATGTAGCATCTGATTCAAACACATCAAGATTTATGGCTTTTAAAGCTTCGGTCATAACTGTTCTTCTTTCTTTGTATATATCTCTAAGGTTTTGAACTATGCTATCGTCTAGGCTAAGCGCCTTTATACCTGCTTCCTGTATAGCTTGAAATTGTCCTGAGTCCACGTTTGTTTTAATCTTGCCAAGGCCAGCTATAAGGCTTGGATTACCAACGGCCATACCAATACGCCAACCAGTCATATTGTAAGTTTTGGATAAAGAGTGAAACTCTATAGCCACATCTTTAGCGCCTTCAAATTCAAGAATAGAGCGAGGGGGTTCTGATATGTATATTTCAGAATAAGCCAAATCAGAAGCTATTATAATGCCGTATTTATGAGCAAACTCTATAAGCTTTTTATAAAAAGAATCCGGAGCTTTTGCAGAAGTAGGATTGTTTGGGTAATTGACCCATATTATCTTGGCTTTTTGTAAAACATTCTGAGGTATAGAATCTATATCTGGCAAGAAGCCATTTTCTTCTCTTAGTGGCAACATATAAGGAATACCGCCGGCAAAAATAGTAGATATCTTGTAAACAGGATAACCAGGATCTGGACAAAGCACGTAATCTCCGGGATTTACAAAAGCAAGAGGGAAATGAGCTATGCCTTCTTTTGAGCCTATAAGCGTTACAACTTCTTTATCTGGATCTAGCAACACACCAAAGCGTTTTTTATACCAGTCTGCCACAGCTTTTCTAAAAGCATACATACCCTCGTAAGATGGATACCTATGATGCTCTGGTTTCTCCAAAGCCATCTTACCAGCCTCGACTATAGGCTTTGGTGTTGGAAGGTCAGGATCACCTATGCCCAAATCTATTATGTCTGCTCCTTGAGCAGCCTTTTCCCTTTTCTTCTTATCAATAGCCGCAAACAAATACGGTGGTAAAACCTTTAGCCTTTCAGAAAACTCAAATTCCATAAGAATATTATAAAATATTTTAAAAAATTTTTACCTACAAACGTAATATAATATTTTCATGAAAGCTATAAAACTAAATACAAGCGAGATAGAATATAAAGAAGAGACGATAAAAATACCAAACAAGCCATTTTTGGTGCCAGACACTTTGGCAAAAGTTATATTTGAAGCCTACGATACAAAACTTTATTCCATCAGAAAACATCATCTTAGAAATTTAAACATCTCTTTTTCTCTTAAAAAACCAAAAAACGTCCTTGTAATATTGGATCTTGACGCTTTTAGCAGTTTTTGTATAGTGCCAATATTAAAAACCATAGAGAAAACCTCTTCTTTAAAAGTGTTTGCTTTCTCAAACAAATATATCTTTGAATTTTTTGGTATTGAGCTTTTAAAAGAAGTACCACCTTTAGAAACTATTGCAGAATACGACGGGTTTTACACGCTTTTTCAAGAAGACCTTTCATCTTTTGACTTTGACACTTCAAATAGAATACATTACTTTGAACATTTTTTTGATATAAAAGCAGAAAACTTAGAACCTTTTATAAGAAACTCTGGGAAAGACGTTACTTTTATCAATTCAGAACATTTTTACAAAGCTAAAATAAACAACACTTCCAACATAGACAACACTATTACAATACCAAAAGATATTTTTAGTAAAAGCACGATAAAATATATAACAAACGCTCTTAAGAATTCAAAAACCATCGTTACTACACATCCAGCC
>NZ_JBMFST010000031.1:0-17710 GCF_049967395.1 Hydrogenobaculum sp.
CTGTTTGATCACCGTTTGCTAGGGTTTGCATTTGTTGCATTACGGAACCCACTTGAGCTCTTATGGTATCAACATAGTTTATAGCGTTTTGAAGTATTATTTGAGCTTGGTTTGCCCCTTGTGTAGTGGTTACATTTATAGCCAATAGGTCTTTTACAAAGTAGTTGTAACCTGCTGTTTGAACACCATTTACCGTTGTGGTGTTTGTGGAGCTGTATCCATTTATATAGCTGTTTGATACTTGTGTGTTAAACACTAAGTTGTTTATGAGGTTATCATTTACATTTGCACTATAGCCATACGCTGCCACTTGAAGGTTTGATGGGCTTGTAATCTGCAATGAACCAACGGATACCACGGCTCCATATGTAGCTGAAGCTGTACCGTCTAAACTTGCTGGTTTAACAGCGCCAAATTTGGCTAAGTCCAATCCGTATGTGGCTTGTTGTGAGCTTGATGCTCCAAGGGCGTTGTTTACATTTACATTTATTTGGAAGGTAGAACCATCTGTGGTGTAAAGTTGTAAGTATTGACCTGTGGAGTCCGTGGTGGCATATACACCAGTGTTTGTAGCAACACCGTTTATAGCTGATATTATATTTTGTAAGCTATAGGTTTGCCCACCTGCTAAGTTTATAGTTTGAGATACAGTACCTACGTATTGACCGTTTGCAAGTTGCTCTGGTGTACCTCCTGCGTTTGTAAGAGGCGTGAATCCTACACCTACTGTGCTACTTTGTTCTACTTGTCTTGATATTACTATACTTACTGTAGCAGAAGAAGCCACTTGTATGGTACCAAAAGCTTGGGTACCTTGCAGTGTATTGGAGGCTTGGGCTGTAACTGTACCGTTGAATACAGAGTTTATATTGTTGGCTATTATATGTGCATCCAAGTATGCGTTTGTGGCTGAAGCGTATGCACTAGCTACAACTTCGTTACCATTTATAAATAGCTGTTTGTTACCATCGTACAGTACATCAGATGTTATTACGGAAGATGATACGGTTGAATTAGAACCAGCTGCTGTTAAACTTGATGTATTTGTTACCCCTATAGAAGAACTACTATAGTAGGCCATTATGTTTGCTGCAGTTGAACCGTTGTTTATGTTTGTAAAATCGCCAGTTTGAGCTATAGCGGCACCCATTCTTTCTATGGATAGGTTACCTATAGATATATTTATGTACTGACCCGCTTGACCACCAAACTGAATAGCTTGGTTTATAAAGCTACCATCAAATAACTTTTTACCGTTGAAGGTGGTGGTGTTAACTATTTGCTTAATGGATTGTGCTAAGGCTGAAATTTGGTTTTGCAAAGCACCGGCTGAGTTTATGTTGTTGGTGGAGTTTGCGGCGTTGACGGAGTAGGTGTACATGGTGTTTAGGGTGTTGTATATTTGTGATAGCTGACCGTCTGCCACCTGAGCCAACGAATAGCCTTGTTGGGTGTTGAGGTAGCCTTGGCCTAAAGCTGTACCCAACGTGTGTAATTGGTCTGCTATAAATAGACCTGCTGGGTCATCTGCCGCACTCAATATCCTTAAGCCAGTGGATATGTGAGTGATATCGTTGGTAACATTTTGGTTTGCTTGTTGTAAAGAGTTGTTAGCCACAAGCGCACCGTAGTTAAAGTTAATTGATAGCATAACGCACCTCCTAAAACTTGTTATTTAACTTATCGGAGGTTTTTAAAGTTTTTTTAGCTTTTAAGATAAAAACCTTGATATGTTTTGCCATATGACATCAACCTTTCTTTTTGTTTCATCGTCGGTTTTAGCCACCTCTGGCCAAATCCTTGTGTATCCTTCTTCCTTTAGTTTTTTAGTGGCATCTATTATAATCTTACCACCAAAGCCCACTTCGTTGGTGGAGTGATCCAATACATCTATAGGTCCTTTTGTAACAATTATATCTCTTGATGGGTCAGTGTTGTTTCCCCATATCCAAAGCACTTCGTCTATATCGTGTACATTTACCCATTCATCAAAAACCACTATGTATTTTTCCAAAGACATCAGTCCAAGCCCAAGCAACGCATACGCTACTTTGAAAGCGTGCCCTGGATACCGTTTTTTAATAGAAACAAAACAAAAGTTGTGAAATACCCCGCTTGCTGGAAGATGATAGTCCACTATCTCAGGTAAATTAAATTTTATAAGAGGTAAAAATATGCGTTCTGTGGCATACCCAAGGTATTTATCCTCTTGAGGGGGCGGTCCTACTATAGTAGCCATATAAATTGGATTTTCTTTTGACAAGATGGCTGTTATGTGCATTGCTGGGTATTTGTCAATTGGTGTGTAAAAACCTGTATGGTCCCCAAAAGGTCCTTCATCTACCAATGGCTCTTCTGGGTCTACGTAACCTTCTATTACAAAATCTGCATTTTTTGGATACTCTATATCAACGGTTTTTCCTTTTACAAGCTCCACTGGATTTTCTCTTACCATACCAACAAAAAGATACTCATCTACTTCTGGTGGAAGCGGTGCCGATGCGCTGTAAGTGTATACCGGGTCTCCACCTATTACTATTGCAACAGGTAATTTCTTGCCAAGCCTTTTTGCCTTATGAAAATGCGAGTTTCCGTCTTTGTGGATTTGCCAATGAAGGGCTACTTTTTTTTCTTCTAAAAGCTGTATACGGTACATTCCTACGTTTCTAATACCAGATTCTGGGTCTTTTGTGATAACCTGAGGAAGCGTAATATATCTTCCGCCGTCTTTTGGCCAGCATTTTAAAACCGGTATATCAAAAACGCTTTCACTAAAGACTTTGTAAGGGTTTTTGCTTTCTACCTTTGGTAGGGCGTCGTTTAATTTTTTTAACTCTGGTAGTTTTTTTAGCTTTTCTAAAAATGTATTTGGTATTTCTGGTCTTAATACTTTGTAAAGTTTCCAGCCTATATCTTCTAAGTTTTCATAGCCAAAGATGATTTTTAGCCTTTTGTAAGAGCCAAAGGCGTTTGTCAACACCGGTATGTTGTATCCTTTTACGTTTGTAAAAAGAAGGGCTTTAGGGTCTTTTGTTTTGCACATTCTATCTGTTATTTCTGTGATTTCGTAATGAATGTCGATAGGGTCTTTTACCCTTATAAGTTCACCTTCTTTCTCTAAGATATTTACTAACTCTTCTGTGGTTTTAATGCTTCGCATAAGTAAAATATATTTATTTTTATTAGCTTTTCAAATCTAATATATAGTCTTTTGAAAGTATTATTTGGTCTTTGTCTAATTTTACCAAAAACGGTTCTTCGGCTGGTATTATATATTTTCCAAAATCTATTTCAAGATAATCCTTGTTTGCATATTTAAATACGTTTGTCAGTCTTCCAAGCTCCTCGTTGTTGTCTAACTTTACTTTTTTTCCGAAAAGCTCAAAAAGAAATACCGTGTTTTCTTTTCTTGGTAAGTCTTTTACACTTGCAAAAACTGTGGCGTTGCAGAAGCTTTTTGCCATATCCACAGTATCTATTCCTTTTATGTGGCATAGTACCTTGTTTTGGTGTTTTTTAAATGTTACGTTAAAAGCCTTAAACTCTTTAGTTCGTTTGTTTTGTAAGTATATTTGTTTTAGGTTTTTAATATAAAAATCTATATCTTCCTCAAACTCAAAAATCACTTCCAGATCGCCTTTTAATCCAAAGGTTGATAAGAATTTTCCTATTATTACCTTATCTTCACTCATCTTTCAAGCTAAACTTGTAACCTACACCTCTTATGGTCCTTATATATCTGCCAAAATCCCCTAGCTTATCCCTAAGATGCTTTATATGGACGTCCACCGTCCTATCGTTTATGTCTGTACCGTATGACCATAGCATATTTATTATTTTATCTCTTGTCATTATCTTGTCTATATTTTCAAGTAGATACTTTAATATTCTAAACTCTGTTTTTGTAAGGTTTATAGGCTTTCCATCCAATGTCACTTCCATCTTATCTTCGTCTAACTCGAGGTTTTCTACTTTTAGCTTGTTTGCGGGGTTTATTTTTTTGTACCTGTTTAATACGGCTCTTATCCTTGCTATTAGCTCTTTTGAAGAGAATGGTTTTGTGATATAATCATCAGCCCCTGCGTTAAAACCCTCTATCTTATCTTCTTCCTCTGATTTTGCCGTAAGGAATATAATAGGTATATCCTTGTAAAGGACGTTTTGTCTTAGTATTTTTGCTATCCTTACTCCGTCGTAGCCAGGAAGCATGATATCAAGAATTACTATATTTGGTAGTGTTTGTTCCATAGTTTTAAAAAATTCGTTGCCGTTTGTAAAGTGTTTTACCTCAAATCCCTCGTTCTCTAAGTTGAAAGTAAGTATTTCTGCTAAATCAACATCGTCTTCTACTAAGTATACAATATCTTTTTTATCCATATAAGTTATTATAACGTAAAAGCCTTCATTGTTTTTTCGGTCCTCAAATGTGATATAATATTAATCAATTTCTAAAGGAGGCAAAAGTCTTATGAACCTCTATGAGTTTGAAGCTTACGATAAGGTTTTTAAGAAGTACGGCGTACCAGTTTTAAACTATATGTATGCCGATCATATCAACGACGATTTAAAGGACTTTGCCAATAAACTCGGTGAGTCTGTGGTGAAGTCTCAAGTGCTCGTAGGAAAACGTGGAAAGGCTGGCGCTGTAAAGCTTTGCAAAACCCCAGAAGAAGCTATAGAAACTGCAGAAGCTCTTTTACAGTATCCAGTCTACGGTGAGATGCCAGTTGGTATCATAATTTCTGAAAAAGCTAAGATACTAAAAGAGCTCTACGCTTCTATTACATACTCTACAGAGACAAGGACACCTGTTTTGGTGCTTAGTTTAGAAGGTGGTATGGATATAGAAGAAGTCCCACCAGAAAAAGTTAAAACCTTCAAAATAAACCCATTAGAAGGGCTTTATCCATATATGGTAAGAGAATACCTTATGGAAATGGGCTTTCCTAAAGAGTACATTGGGGTTTTAAGGGAGTTGTCAGAAGTTATAGCAAACCTTTACAAGGCTTTTTGGGAAACGGAAGCAAAGCTTATAGAGATAAACCCACTTGCCATATGTGATGTAAATGGAAAGCAGAAAATATACGCTCTTGATGCTGTGGTAACTATAGATGACGATGCCTCTGTGCCACCTTCTAAGATATACGGTGTTAGAAGCGCAATGAAAAGACCGCCTACCGAAAGAGAGATAGAGGCATCTTTGATAGATAGGGACGACCATAGGGGCAAAGCTGGTTCTTACGTAGAGATGGACGGTGATATAGCTCTTATGACCTTTGGTGGTGGTGGTTCTACGGTTACTATAGAAACTTGTTACAACATAGGTTTAAGACCTGCAAACTTTACAGATATAGGTGGAAACCCTCCGGCTGAAAAGATGTATAAGATAACTCGTATAATACTTTCCAAACCGGGTATAAGAGGGGTTTTGGTTTGTGGAGGTACTGCCAACAACACCCGTATAGATGTAACCCTTGGTGAAGGTGTAGCAAACGCCATAAGAGACTTGAAAAAAGAAGGCAAACTTGACCCCAATTGGGTATGGGTAGTAAGAAGAAACGGTCCTGAGGCTGAAAAAGGTTTAAGGATGCTTTATGAGGCTTTTAAAGAATGTGGTGTGAAGGGTGAAATTTACGATTCATCTTTGCCTCTTACGGAAGCACCGGTAAGGCTTAAGTATCTTTTAGAGCATCAAGTAAAATCTGTAGATGATAACGTTGCTGAAGATTTAGGAGTATAAGGAGCGTGTTATGAAAGGTACTGTTTATTTAAACGACAATACAAGGTTTGTGGTAATAGGTATTACAGGAAGAGAAGCTTCTCAAGTTGTTACAGAAACAGAAGCTCTTTACCCTGGTTATATAAAAGCTGGTGTTACACCTGGAAAAGGTGGTACTAGCGTTGCCAATGTGCCAGTTTACAACACCGTTAAAGAAGCGTTGTCTCATCACCCCGAGATAAACGCAGGTCTTATATATGTCCCTCCTGTGTCTGTAAAAGATGCTGTCATTGAGCTTGTAAACAACGGTATTAAGCTTATATACATTATCACTGAGCATGTACCAATAAGGGACACAGCTTACTTTTACAATTATGCCAAAGAAAGAGGCGTTATAATAGTTGGTCCTACTTCCCTTGGTGCAATAGTACCTTCTGTGCCTATGAGAGTAGGCGCTATCGGTGGTAAAGACCCATCTATAGCTTATAAGCCAGGTGGCCTTGTGATACTATCAAAATCTGGTGGTCTTACTACCACTACCGCTGAAATGATGATGAGAAGAGGCTGGGGTGTTTATACTGCTATCGCTCTTGGAGGAGATGTAATATCTTGCACCACCTTTGAAGATGTTATAAGAAACATATACGATGATCCCAATGTAAAGGCTGTTGTTATCCAAGGTGAAGTGGGTGGGACTTACGAAGAAAACGCTGCTATGGCTATACTAGAGCTTTACAAACAGGGTAAGTGGAAAAAGCCGGTGGCTGCTTTTGTGGCAGGAAGATTTCAAGAAAATTTAGAGGGTGTATCCTTTGGTCATGCCGGTGCTATAGTGGAAAGGGGTAAGGGTAAAGCGAGCACTAAGATAAAACTATTTAACGAAGTGGGTAAAGAGACTGGACTTGTTAAAGTGGCTGAATTTTACCACGATTTACCCACTTGTTTGGAAGAGCTTGGAGTACCAAGGGACTTTGAAGATACCACCGGTGCTTCTGTAAAACCCCTTTACTCTACTATATGAAATACTTTCCCCTCCTCAGGAGGGGGCTATGATATACTGGTTAGCCCTTTTTTTAGCCCTTTTTCTTAACGCTTTTTCAAATATAGCCGTAAAAATAGGTGCTATTAAAAGCTCCAAACTTTTTATATTGGCTGGTCTTGTAGGGTTTGGTATTCAGTTTTTGTTTTACGCTTTTGCTCTAAAGAAGATAAATTTAAGTATAGCCTATCCTATTATGGTGGGCAGTGGTTTTGTGATTATAAGCCTATTTTCTTATCTTTATCTAAAAGAACATATGAATATATACGATTTTGTTGGTATGTTTCTTATATTTGTTGGTGTTTTGCTTATAAGTGTAAGATAAAATATTTGTAATGAAAAAATTTTTAAGGGTTTTGGTGTTTGTTTTAGCGCTTTATTTTCTCGTTTTAAACCCTTTATACTTTATATACAAACACCATATACAATTTGGTTATAAAGATAGAAGTTTCTATATTAAAAATTTGGCTTTTAAAATAGATGGTAAAAGCATAAAAATAAAAAAAATCGTATTTTACAGGTTGGGGCTTGGTATAAAAGGGCTTTCTTACAGTTCAAAGCCAAGATTTTTTTATCTAAAAGACGGGGATTTGTATTTTTATAAAAAACATATTTACGCCGATACCAACGAGCTAAACATAATATTTGTGTCTCAAAACAACAAACCCTCCAACATTCCAAATTTTAATTTAAGGCTTTACGAAAAATTTTATAAAATACTTCATGTAGATGTGAAAAATCTTTATATAGCTGGTGCGGATAGGTTTTCAGACAACGCTTTTGCCGTTTTTATACCCCATGTTAGCCTTAAAGACGGTATCCTCCATACAGAAGATTATGTTCGTTATGTTTATCTTAGTAAAAGCTCAAAACAAGAGCTTTATGTATATGTACCAAAAGCTTACTTAAAAAATGGTTATTTTGTTGCAAAAGATATAAACGCCGTTTCTTCTTTGTATGATTTTAATATAAACTTTTGGTGGTCTCATAGAATAGGTAAAGCAATAGCTTCTGGTTTTATCATGCCTATAAAAACACCAGTTTTTTCTACATCTACTTTAAACGGTGTTTTATACGCTTTTATAAAGAATAAAAATGTGGATTTTACATCAAACCTAAAAGTAGATGGTATATTTATACCAAAGCTAAAGCCTATAAAAAATGCATCTTTTAATATAAAGGGTTACGCTTATCCTACAAAGGGTGTATCTTTTAACGGGGTTTTAAAAAGCCCTTTGGCGGAGCTTTATATAGACTATACAGATAAGCACAACGATTTTGATATAAAAATAAAAAATCTTCATCTAACCAACAAAGATATAGCACAAAATATAAAATATCCTATAGGTTTATACGCTGGGGGTAAGCTGTTTTATAGTGTAGACAACAAAATCCTCAACTTAGATTTAAAGCTTTCAAACGTAAAGCTTTACAAATATACCTTTGGTATGGGGCTTTTAAAGGGAAAGCTTGATTTTAAAAAAGAAAATGCCGGCAGCCTGTATTACTCTCTTTACGGAAATCAAAGCGTAAAAGGTTACATAGCTTTTAATCACCACAACATTTTTACAAAGACTAACCTACAGGATTTTTATATCTCTTACAACAGTATAAAAGCTTCTATAAGCGGTATTTTGCAGGCAAACCTTTATCCTAAGTTTTTTATGGAAGGATATTTAAATGCATCTTCTGTAAAAGTCCCTTACGTAAATATAAGCTCTTTACCTATAATGCTTTCTTATAAAGACAGCGTTTTTACCCTTTTGAGCGATTCTTCTTATATGAGCGCTTTATTTACTTATCAACAAAATATTCTAAACGGTTATATAAAACCAAAACACCTTATGCTTTACAAATATATAAACGGTGCAATTTATACCGCCGATTTAACAAATGGGATTATCGTGGTATCAAACAAGAACATATATATAAACAACGTAGGGTTTAGCGCTTCAAATTCAAAAAACCTTTACGCTTTTGGTAATATAAACGGCGCTGGGAATGTTAAAAATATTTCTGGAAACATTGAAATATCAAACGCAGACTATAGTTTTTTGAAAAACATAAAGGGAAACGTATATTTTTCTTATCAAAACAACACGCTTAACCTAAAACCCACGTTGCAAGAACAAAACTTTTTGCTTACTTCAAATTTAAACATATCAAAATCAATAAACTTCAACGCTAAACTAATAGGTAAAAATAAGATTTTGCATGTAGATTTGGCTTTTAACGGTAGCGTTGATAACGAAGAAAATATAGACGCCGTTGGTTTTGTGGTTTATAAAGGTATAAAGCTACCGATAAACTTTTATATAAAAAACAACAACGGTATATACACTATGTATGGAAGCGGTTTTAATATTAAGTATAAAAACATGTATATAAGTGTGGCAAGCATAAATGGAAGCTCTCAAAAAGGTGGTAATATAGTATGGAAAACAAACGGATTTAAGGTATATCTTTACCATCAACCTATTTTGGAAAGCTCAGCCATAGATGGTATTTTGGGTTTAAAACCATTTTATTTGAAATCAAACACAGCAGATATAGATGGTCTTTTAAAAGGAAGCTTCTATTTTGGATACGATAAGAAGTTCTATATAAGTTCAAGCGGTGTTATGGATATAGACGATACTTTGGCTTTTATAAAATCAAAACTTCCGTTTTTATTGGCAGGGCATATAAACTACGCTCTTAATATAGACGATAAAGATATAAATATCTATCTTAAAAGCCCAAAACCAGTTTTACTTCTTTCAAAATATTTATCTTTACCTCTTTACAGCGATATAAACCTTGATATAAAAACCTCTAGAAATGGCTATTTTACACCTGTTAACCTTGTATTTTCATCCTCTGATGGTAAACATTCCATAGCTTTTAATGTAACCACCTCTGACCATAACGTTTACATAGGTTCTTCTTTAAAGAGTTTGCCGGTTTATCTATACTCAAAAAATGGTTATTATCAAGGGTTTGTTAATGGAACTGTCAATACAAGCTATGTTTTTAAAAATCTTTCTTCGTTTATAGATATAAAAGGACATCTCGATCCAGGGGGTCTTATTTATATCAAAAGCCTTTCCACTGGCTCTTCTTATGGAAGCTCTCCTCATATTCCTAAAAATCTTTATATGAATATAGATATTAAAAACTCAACACCAATTACCGTCATGTTGCCAGAAGGAAATATATATACTGGTATAGAAGGAAAAGTCTTTGCAAGAAATGGGAATTTTGGTTATAATCTAAATTTGAAGGCTTTCGGTGGAGAGCTTACTTACTCCAACAAAACATTTTACGTAAGGTATGGAATGCTGAAACTAAGAGATACCCATAAGTATATAAACGTACTTTTAATGTCTCCAGGAGACTCCTACAACACCTACATATCGCTGGTGGGCGATTTGTCTGATCCTACTTTTGATATATACTCAAATCCACCTATGCCAAGAAACGAGCTTTTGTCTTCTTTTATACTAAATAAATCTGGACTTACTGCGCTTCCTATAAACGCTATGGCTAGCAAACTATCGAAGTATTCGCCCTCTGGTTTGGCAAGCAGCATATTTGGGACAAACGTAAACTTAAGCGTTTATCCAAGCCAAAGCGCAAACGGTAGTTTAAATACAAATGTAGAAATAAAAAAAGACATATCAAAGAATATAAAGTTAAAAGCTCATATTAGCACAAGTCCAAACCCTCTTGATACTTATTACGGCGGTTCTATAAAACTAACCCCAAATACCTCTATAGAGTTGCAGATGTACGGAAACGGCTCTTCGGAAGGTGATATGAGTTTTGAAAAACATTTTGATTTTGGTAGATGATGGAAGATTTAGAAAAACCTATATCCCTTATAAAGGATTTGCTTTCAAGCGATATTAAGTTAGAAAGGGCAAAAGGTTTTGGGGCTTATCTTAGCAATGCATTAAAACCATACATATCAGAAAGCCTTTATAAAAGCCTAAATATAATAGATGAGCTTTCAAAAGAAAAGAAAAGAGCCCTTTTAGAGCAAATACTTCAAGAGTTAGGGGCTTTTACAAGACCAAGCTATATACCTACATCAATTCAAAAGCAAAAACTTAGAAGGCTTAGAGATTTAAACATAAGAATAGAGGATATGGATTTTCTAAACAAAAATCAAAAGAAGATACTCAGTGCAAGCGGCATAAATACCTTGATAGATGTGCTTTGGTATTTTCCTTACACCTACGAAAACAGGCTTGTATCAAAATCTATATCCTCTTTATCTTTAGATACTTATGGAACTGTTTCTGTTAAAATAGAAAATCTCGTATACGACGAAAAAGAAAAATACCCTTTTAGCATAATAACCACAGACGGTAAATCTAAACTGGTTTTAAAGTTTAAGGCAAAAGATAAGTCTGTGATGGGTTGGTATCAAAAGGGGCAAAGTATAGTGGTTTACGGTATGCTGAAAGAGTTTAGGGGCCAAAAATACATGATACATCCAAAGATATTTAGCGAGTCATCAAAAGAAATAGATATCGTAAAACCTGTTTATCCGTTGGAAAGGTTTGAAGACCCTCAAAGCGCATTGGTTTCCTCTTCTCAAAAGAGAAGAAAGCTCTTAGAGTCTTCTATAAAATCAATATTAAACTACTACAAAGATTACTGGCAAAACCTACAAGACATACTGCCAGAGGAGTTTTTAAAAGACAACGATTTGATACCTCTTTCTACAGCTTTTAAGATAATACACGCTGAAGATTATTTTAAAGACTTTAAAAGCTTTGAATCTATGCTGTCAAAAGCCAAAAAACGGTTTTTATACGAAGAAATATTTATATTTGAACTTGCCATGTTAAAAAGGCGTTCTTTGGTAAAATCTCTAAATGCCCCTTCTATAAACGCTGAGCCAGACAGCATAATAAAAGAGGTGCAATCTAATATAAACTTTCCTCTTACAAACGCGCAAAAAAGAGCTATAACAGAGATAATAAACGACATGAAATCTACAAAACCAATGAGTAGGTTGCTTCAAGGGGATGTGGGAAGCGGTAAAACTATGGTGAGTATAGCAAGCGCTTTGGCTGTGGTAAAAGATGGTTTTCAAGCGGCGGTGATGGTACCCACTGAGATATTGGCAAACCAGCATTATAAAAACTTTCATGATTTTTTCTCAAAGTTAGGTTATAGAGTTGGGCTTTTGACATCTTCAACATCTAAAACAGACATTCACAAACTTATATCTATAGGGGAGATAGACATAGTAATAGGTACCCATGCTTTGGTGCAAGAAAAAGTAAAGTTTAAAAACCTTGGCCTTGCCATAGTAGACGAACAACATCGCTTTGGTGTAGCTCAAAGACAAATCTTGTTAGAGAAAAACAACAACCATATGCCTCATATGTTGTATATGAGTGCTACTCCTATACCTAGGACTATAGCGATGGGGATTTTCGGAGACTTAGACATATCTGTTTTAGATGAAATGCCAGCCATGAGAAAACCCGTAAAAACCGCTGTTTTATATTCCGACAGTCAAAAGGATATGGATTTTCTTATAAATCATATAAAAAAAGAATTAGAACAAGGCAACAAAGTCTACATAGTTTACCCTCTTATAGAAGAGTCTGAAAAGCTCGATTTAAAGGCTGCTCAAACCGAATATGAGAAATGGAAAAACATATTTAAAGATTACAAGGTGCTTCTTTTGCATGGTCGTATGAACGATAAGGAAAAGTCAAGTGTCATGGAAGAGTTTAAAGAAAGCGGTCATATATTGGTATCAACTACGGTTATAGAAGTAGGTATAGATGTAAAAGAGGCTAGTACCATTGTTATAGAGGATGCTCACAGGTTTGGTCTATCTCAGCTTCATCAGTTAAGAGGTAGAGTAGGTAGAGGCGATAAAGAAGGTTATTGCTTTTTACTGGTAAACAGCGCTTTTATTAAAAGCCAAAAAACCACAGAGCAAAACGCTACCCTCCAAAGATTGCGTATCATGGTAAAAACTAGAAACGGCTTCGAAATATCTTTAGAAGATTTAAAACTAAGAGGACCAGGTGATGTGCTTGGGCTTTCTCAATCTGGTTATTTTGGTTTTAGTTTTGCAGATTTAAAAAAAGAAGAACATTTAAAACTAATGAGCACCATAAGAGAGGCTATTCCAAAGTATAAGAAAGGTATAAGCGAAGACCTTATGTGGTTTGTAAATAAAAAGTATATGGATGAAAAGGTTATTGTGGCTTAGAAAACATGTTTAATATATCTTCTTTTTTCTTAACGCCTATAAAAGCGTTTATTACGTTACCTTTTTCTATTATAACCGTAGCCGGAGTACCCATTATACCTAACTCTTGAACAAGCTTTGCCCCTTCTTTGCTAAATACATCTATCTTCTTTACCTTTACCTCTTTTATAGAGTCTACTATGGGAGCCATCACCTTACAAGCGCCGCAGTTTTCAGAGTAAAAGTAAAGTATCAACTTTTTTTCGTTTTTAAACTCGTTTAGTGTGGCTCCTTTTAACTTTTTCATCTTGTATGTTGCTAAAAGCCTTAGGCTTATAATAAAAGCCAAAAACAGAATTAAAAATATGATAATAAGTGTAATAATAGCATGCATATTACAACACCTTAAAGCTTATTTTGTAAATATCTGAGTTGTTTTGGATAGGTATTGTACCTACTTTTCCAGTAATAACAAATATACCCTCTTTTGTAGGTATTATACCTTCTATGGCTTCTTCAAAAGAAGCACCTCTTAGTTTTTTCATATATACAAGTTCGTTGTTTTTGCCGCCTATGTCAAGAGCGTATAGATTGCCGTAGGCATACTTTGTAATGCCAAAAAACTTTTCTACAGAACTTTCTCTGTTTGCACCAATTAAAAACACCGGTAAACCTTCTAACTTTGAAGGAGCCCCTTTTTCATAAAAGATATATTTCATCGTAGTATCGTTTATAAAAGGTATATTTACAAAAGCGTAAGACCCACCAAATATTGCTGAAGATGAATATAGCTCTGTATCCCCTTTAAACACCCTAAGCCTGTGGGAACTATCTATAAATATGGTATCACCTTTGTATATAGAAGCACCGTCTATTCTAAAACCAGCTGGCACATCCACATTTTGAACAGCTTTTACCTCTCCGTTTTCAAAAGAAAGCTGTTTTACAGCGCCAAATTTTCTATCTGCTGTAAAATTCTGTCCCCAGAAGGTCTTATGTGGATGTTTTTTGTCAAGTATAGACATAAAGTAGTGAATGTGCTTTGCCACTATTACAGGGCTATCTCCTACCATCTTTACTATAAAAGACGACATATTTGAGCCTGTAAACATATTTACAAGTATGTAATCTTCTTTGCCTTGACCTATTCTTCCTACGCTTACCGATATAGGATGACCTGCTGGTAGGCTCATATCCGCTATTTTTACTACATCGTCTCTTAAAAGCTGATATATAAGAAGGTTATCTCTTGTTAGAAGCACCAAGTACTCTTTACCGTTGCCGTACAAATCCCCGACATCTGCACTTAGCACCAAAGAACCCACAGACTTTATAAATTTTGATGTTACAAGAAGATGCAAATCTCTGATAGACGCTTTTTTAATGGCTACACCTTCATTGGTAGCTTGGTATATGGATTTTTTGATAAAACCGCCTGGGACTCCAGAAAAAGCTATGCCATACCCTTTTGGAAACTCTCTTATTGTAAGGGCACAGTTTTCACCAGATTTTACGTTTGGAAATATAGCGGCTATGTCGTAGAGCTTTTCATCGGAACCTTTAAAACATATATCCGATGTGTCTATTTTGGCTATATCCCCTACGCTTGGTTTTTTGCCAGAGATAATCTTACCTACTGCAAAATTGTCGTAAACTTTTTCTATTTTTACCTTTGCAATATCCTTGTAAGAATAACCTAAAAACTGATGGCTAAGAGGATTTATAATACGCCCAGTTTGCTCTTTTATATCAAGGACTTCACCTATATGCAAGTCTTTTCCAGCTATATATACTTTGTTATCTTTTATATTTATTACCTGATAGGTTTCTTTTTTAAGCTTTTGCAATAAAGAATCTAAGCCACTCCCATATGATATGCTACATAAAAGCGCCAAGCCTAGCAAAAATTTTTTCATAAACCCTCCTAAAGGTTTTCTATAATTTTCTTGGTCATCTCTTTGGTGTTTACTTTTACACCTTCTCCTCTATATATGTCTTGGGTTCTATACCCTTGGGCTAAAGCCTTATCTACTGCATCTTCTATGGCTTTTGCCACATCGTCCATCTTGAAAGAGTATTTGAACATCATTGCCACTGAGAGGATGGTGGCTATTGGATTTGCTATACCTTTACCAGCTATATCAGGAGCAGAACCGTGTATTGGCTCGTAAAGGGCGTATCTATCCCCTAAAGAAGCCGATGGAAGCATGCCAAGGCTTCCTTGTATAACACCGGCTTCATCAGATAGTATATCTCCAAATATATTACCAGTTACTATAGTATCAAAAGAATAAGGTCTATTTACAAGCTGCATAGCGCAGTTATCCACGTAAAGGTGCTCTAACTCCACATCTTGATAATTTTTGTGCTCTTCGTTTACTATATCTCTCCAAAGCCCAGATACTTCTAATACGTTTGCTTTATCTACGCTTGTAAGCTTTTTTCTTCTTTGCCTTGCTATTTCAAAAGCTTTCTTTACCACTCTTCTTATCTCAGATTCTTTGTAGCCCATTGTGTTGAAGCCATATCTTTCACCGTTTTCCAGGGTTGTAATACCCCTTGGTTCTCCGTAATACACATCAGAAGAAAGCTCTCTTACCACCATCAAGTCTGTGCCTTTTACTACCGATTCTTTTAAAGGTGAGCTTTCTATAAGAGCATCAAAGACTTTGGCAGGTCTAAGGTTTGCATACAAATCAAGGGCTTTTCTTATACCAAGGAGTCCTTTTTCTGGTTTTTTATCGGTTGGTAAATCATCCCATTTTGGCCCACCTACAGCCCCAAGAAGTACTGCATCTGATTCTTTGCAAATTTTTACAGTTTCTTCTGGAAGAGGACCACCGGTTTTATCTATTGCAATACCACCTATCAAGCCCTCTTTTGTCTCATACTGAAAACCAAATTTAGAAGCCAAGCTATCTAAGACTTCCAACGCGCTATCTACAATCTCTGGACCTATGCCATCACCTTTTAGCACTGCTATTTTCAATGTCTTCATACCTTTATTTTAGCATATATAAAACGTATTGGAGCTTTTAGTTGATGCTATACTATTTGTATGAAAAATATTTTTCGCGATAGCGTAATGGATGATATAGATTGCTTTAGAGTTTTTAAAATATGAATAAGATTATGCGGATGTTGTGAGGGAAGCTCAAGAAGTGGTAGAGCTACTTTTATTTTTGTCACGATAGAGGTTTTCTTGTTTATCGTGACACTTATAACTTATTGGTAAAGCAAGGAAGCGTGGTATATTAGTATTAAATGCGTGACAAAGATTTTGTATTTATAAAGAAGAGAGCTGATTTACTGGACACTCTTGGCGGGTTACCCGAGCCAGTGGTGAAAAATGAAGAATGGCTTTATCTTTTCAAAGAAGAAACAAGAAATTCTATTATGATAGAAGGGTATTTTGTGTCTGAAGATGATTTAGAGGATGTTATAACTAAAAATAAGGCTATTACGAGAGACACTAAGGAAGCTTTGAATTATTACAAGGCTGCAAAATACTTTTATTCTCTTGCTTTTGAGTCTTATAAATCAAAAGAGTTTTTGTTTGGGCATTCCGTGATAAGACAAATAGCAAAAACTGTACTTGATAAACCAATAGGCTATAGAACTGGTGATATCGTGATAGTCGGAGCAAAACTAAATCCTCCTTCTGGTTTTTTAATTAAGGATTGGATAGATGTCTATGTAGAATTTGTTAAGAATGAATTTAAGAATGTGTGGCAGACTTCTACGTTTGATTTAGAAAGATTTTTGGATTTTCTAGTAAGACAACATGTGCTTTTTGAAAGTATTCATCCTTTTGAAGATGGGAACGGTAGAACCGGAAGGATTATCACTAACTATCTTTTGATAAGTATTGGTTTACCGCCTATTATAATAAAGGGTAAAGAAAAAGATAGAGTTATATATATAAATGCTTTAGAAAAAGCTGACAAATCTTTAAGAATACTTACCAAAAGCCCATCATTTCCTGAAAAGGAGAGTATTTTTAGCCGAGTTCAAGAAAGCGATATTGCAGAATTATCTCATTTGTTTAAAAAAGCTTTAAGAGAGAGTTTGGATAGGATTATATTATCTTTTTTTGAAAAAAGAGGTATCAATCTTAAAAGCTCAAAAGAAGTAGCGAAAGCTTTGGGTTATAGTGAAAATAGTTTAAGAAAACTCATAGAAAGAGGTTATTTTTTGGCTCTTAAGAAAGGAAAAACTTGGTTTACCCATGAGCTGTTTGATTTGAGAAAGGAAGACTATAAAACTCATTTTCAAACATATCTCTAGCAAAAATATAACTACTATCGAGCCCTACACCTAAATTGTTTAAATTATATCTTCGAAATAAAGAATCCAATTCTGGAGTAAGGTTGTAAATATGTGTTATAATTTTTTTGTGGTAAGTGTTAGTCCGTGGTATACTTGTCACGATGTACTGAACTCGTACAGATGCTATACTATTTGTATGAAAAATATTTTTCGCGATAGCGTAATGGATGATATAGATTGCTTATTGAATAAAATAAAAGAAGCTTACAAAGATAAACTTTTAGGCGTTGTGCTTTTTGGTTCTGTTACAAGCGAATATTTTAGTAAACATTCAGATATAGATATGCTTGTTATTTTAGAAAATAGTCATCTTTCGTTTAGAAAAAGAATTTACGAGTTTTACGAGCTTGTAGGAGATGAATTTAAAGGCCACATGCTAAGTCCTATAGTGTTGACCCTTGAAGAAGCAAATGCCTTT
>NZ_JBMFST010000032.1:0-17711 GCF_049967395.1 Hydrogenobaculum sp.
ATACTTGCCTTCTATCAATATCCTTATGAGATAAGGAGAATGCTTAGTACTACGAACCTTATAGAAAGTGTAAATAGCAAGATAAGAAAAGTGACCGATAGCAAAAGAGTATTTCCAAGTGATGATGCTCTTTTAAAAGTTGCTTATGGTGTAATCCTAGAACTAGAAGACAAGTGGATAAAACCCATAAAAGATTGGGATATTATAAGAAAACAACTTGAAATCCTTTATCCAGGAGTGATACAATAATGTTTAGTAAGAGAGTTTACACAATTGATGAAACGGTCCCACAAAGAACTAGTAGATAAGGTAAGAGAGATAAATCCCGGCTATGCTAAATACCTTGAGAAATACGAATCAAATTATCTTGCATTCTTAAAATATCCTGAGCCAGTAAGAAAATACATATATACCACAAACATAGTGGAATCTGTAAATTCTGGCTTAGAGTTTATGAGAAACAAGCAAGGGTTTCGTGGCAGACTTGTAGGGTTCTTTAACTCTTTGAAAACGTTAGAGATCAACGCTTTTATACAATTTGCCAATCTCCACGACAAGTTTGCCACGGTCTACAAATGGCTAGATAAACCCAACCCTGTTATAGCTTCCCTAGTCTTACAAGCTTAGACAGCTCTTTGCCCTCAGATTTGATATCTCTGATGAGCTATCTTTATTAGACCTATGATAATCAATCTATATCAGCATCAAGCTTTTATCATATTGACTATATTAAGATATGGTGATAAAATGAATTTACACAATTTTAGGTATAGGGCTCTTATAATAGCTCTATGGATATATATATTAACAAACAATTCTATAAGAGCTCACTTTTTCCCATATAGTCATTGGGATGAAGTAGTTAGTGATTTTAAAAATCTTACAAGGTTTAAGTTAGCAGAAACAGGACCAAGACCTGGGTTACCCGGTTTTGTTCACGGGCTTGGATTGATAGACGTTAGCATAGTGCTTATGGCTGGAGTTGTGATGCATTTTCTTTTTCCATTTTCTTTAAAAGATCCTTCTTTGAAACCCATTGTATATATTTTCATGGAAATTCATGACTTTTTTGGAAACTCAATGTGGGTTTATATGGTAGGTCATGCCTTTATGGCACTGTTACACAGAGTAGTTTCTAAATAACTTTGCCCGGATTAAATAAATTTTTTGGATCAAAACCTTTTTTTATAGCTTTTAAAAGCTCAATACCAACGTCCTTTAATTGCCATTCTAAAAACTTCTTTTTTGTAAGACCAACTCCATGTTCACCGGTGATAGAACCCTGGTAATGAAGGGCCAACTCAAATACTTCATCTACTGCTTTTTCAGCCCTTTCTAATTCTTCTTTGCTTAGCTTATCGTAGAGTATGTTTACATGTAGATTACCATCTCCTATATGCCCAAAGTTAACTATGGTAAGATTGTATTTCTTTGCTATTTCGTTTATTTTTTTTAGCGCTTCAGACAGATATATTCGCGGAAAAACTATATCTTCGTTTATCTTGCCGGATTTTATGTTGGCAAGGGCCGGCCCTATATTTTTTCTTGCGCTCCAAAGCTTCTGCTCGTGCTGAGGATTTTCAGCTGGTATAACATCCGCCCCTAAAGATTTTAGTATGTTTGATACTTCTGTTTTTTCTTTTTCTACACTCTCTTTTTGCCCGTCAAGTTCTATCAACAAAACTCCTTCGGCATCTTCGGGAATACCAGCTGGATAGAATTTTTGCACAGCTTGTATAGAATTTTTGTCCATGAATTCCAATGCGCATGGTAATATACCAGATGTCAATATTTTAGTTACAGATTTACCTATATTTTCTATATTATCGAAGATGCCCATTATAGTTGATTTGTAGGGTGGTTTTGGTATCAATTTTAATATAGCTTTTGATACTATGCCAAGCGTCCCTTCAGAGCCAACTACAAGCCTAGTTAGATCATACCCTGCCACATCTTTTATTATAGGGTTTCCAGTTTTTAACAGCTTTCCCTCTTTTATATACATTTCTAGACCTAACACGTATTCCCTTGTAACCCCGTACTTCAGACACCTTGGGCCACCGGCGTTCTCTGCTATATTCCCCCCTATTGTAGAATACTTAAAACTAGAGGGGTCTGGTGGATAAAATAAACCTAGAGATTCTACATAGTCTTGGAATTCTGATGTAATAACCCCTGGCTCTACATAAGCCGTGGTGTTGTCCACATCCACATGAAATTTATTCATCTTTTCAAGAGATATAACCAAAGAACCATCTACCACCGGTGTGGCACCACCTGTTAAGCCTGATCCAGCACCTCTTGGTACCATTGGTATATCTTCTTCATAACAAATTTTTACTATAGTTTCTATATCTTCTGAAGATGTGGGAAAAGCAACAGCTATAGGAGTAGTATGTTCTATTGGTATCGCAGTTGCATCGTAAGAGTAAAGTTTTCTCTCTACTATAGAATCATTAATCTTGTCGCCCAAAGCGTCTTTAAGTTTTTTCAATCTTTTATCCATGTATTAGATAATAGCCTAAATCTTAAGCGATTCAAGGGTTTTAATCATTAGGAGCTATGTGCCATGCTCCCAAGAAGACATATAGGCTATCTGCTCTGGCGTAAGCACATCAATCTCTATACCCATGGAATCAAGCTTTAGCTTAGCCACTTTTTGGTCTATGTCATCTGGTACCTTATACACATCTTTTTCTAATTTGCTATGGTTATTTAAAATATACTCTGCGGATAGAGCCTGATTGGCAAAGGACATATCCATAACAGAAGCTGGATGTCCTTCGGCAGCTGCTAAGTTCACAAGCCTTCCCTCTGCTAACACGTATATACGTTTTTTACCGCTTTTAGTATTGATAATATATTCTTTAACCATAGGTCTTTTATCGTTTATCTCTATTGCAACACTTTCTAAATACCTAACATCTATCTCTACATCAAAGTGCCCTGAATTTGATAATATAGCTCCGTCCTTTATTACTTCAAAATGTTCTTGTCTTATAACTTTTGTATTTCCTGTTACAGTGACAAATATATCCCCCAATGGAGCTGCTTTTTCCATTGGCATAACCAAGAAACCATCCATCCTCGCCTCTAAAGCCTTTAGAGGATCTACCTCTGTAACTATAACATTGGCACCCATACCCCTTGCTCTCATGGCTACACCTTTACCGCACCAGCCATAACCAGCTACTACAAAAGTAGAACCTGCTATAAGACGATTTGTAGCTCTTAATATACCATCTAGTGTAGATTGTCCTGTACCATACCTGTTGTCAAACATGTGTTTTGTAAGAGCATCGTTTACTGCTATAACTGGAAATTTAAGCGCTTTATCTTTTGCCATGGCTTTTAGCCTTATTACACCCGTTGTTGTTTCTTCCATTGCTCCGAAAATCTTTTTAGTGAGTTCTTCGTATTCTTTATGAGCGGTAGAAATCAAATCTGCCCCATCGTCTATCAGTATGTTTGGGTTTTTATCTAAAATGCTTCTTAAATGCTTATAAAACGTATCGTTATCCTCCCCTTTTATTGCAAATACAGGGATATCATAATCTTTTACCAGTGAAGCGGCTACATCGTCTTGAGTTGAAAGCGGGTTTGAAGCGCAAAGATATACGTTTGCTCCCCCTTCTTTTAACGTTATCATAAGATTTGCTGTTTCTGTAGTTACATGAAGGCAAGCTCCTATGGTTATACCATGAAAAGGTTTTGTCTTAGAGAATTCTTCTCTTATAGATTTTAATACAGGCATATCGATACCAGCCCATTCAATCCTATCTTTTCCTTGCTTAGCCAAACTAATATCTTTTATATCGTAGTTCATTCTATTTAACCTCCTTCTTTATTTTAAATGTGCACTTATCGTGTCCTTGGGCTTGGCAAGACGTCTCTACAACACTATATTTTGTCTGCAGTAATTCTGTCAAAAAACCGCTGAAAAATCCAGCCATTGGTTCACAAACAGGTTTTTTACTTTCTGGTATTGCTTCTACAAGTATGGAGCCCTCTACGTATATCTCCATATTTTCTACAGATGTTTCCATAAACGTTATTAGCCTTGATGATTCAGCTATTATAGTCAGCAAGTCTAAAGCTTCTGAAAGCTTATCCGTAGTTACTTCGTAGCGCTCTTTAAGCGTTATTGCACCCTTTTTCCCCCCAAGTTCTGCTGCTTTTTTAACAAACGCACCTATGCCTAACTTATTTAACTTAAAAAGCTCTTTATAACCATCTATGAGAGCGGATCTATGTATTAGAACAGACTCCCTTTCTATGGCTTCTGCTAATATCCTTAGATTATCTCTAAATTCCATATCTTCACCCACCCTACTATTATATCATCATAAAATAGCTTCGTCGTAATCTATATAATCGTAAGTTTCCCTGCTTCTTATTAGCTTATATTTTCCATTTTCCACAAGCACTTCTGCCGCTCTCGGCCTTATATTATAATGGCTTGACATAGAAAATCCGTAAGCACCAGCGCTTAACACAGCAAGATAATCCCCTCTGTCTAATTTATGTATTTCTCTATCTTGAGCTAAAAAGTCTCCGGTTTCACATATGGGTCCTACTATATCAGTTTTTATAAAAACTTCTTTATATTTGTTGTGAATAGGGACTATATGGTGATAAGCCCCATATATAGATGGCCTTATAAGGTCATTCATACCTGCATCTACTATTACAAAATGTTTATGGCCTTTATCTTTTAAAAATTGTACTTCTGTTATTAAAATACCAGCATTACCTACCATAGACCTGCCTGGTTCTAAACAAAGCTTTGCTTTTATATCTTTAAAAGCCGGATACAAAGCTTCTTTTAAATCTTTAGGATGCGGTTCCTGTTCTTCTGGTTTATACTTTATACCTAAACCTCCTCCCATATCTATATACTTAATATCAAATCCATCTTTTACGAGTTGATCGTAAAGTTCCCTCACTTTCTCAGAAGCCTCTATATATGGTGATACATCTAAAAGCTGGGAACCTATATGGCAGTGAATACCTATTACATTCAAATGTTTTAAGCTTTTAGCATACTGATACTCTTTGTATGCAGTTTTTATATCAACCCCAAATTTACTTTTTTTCATACCGGTTGATATGTAAGGATGAGTTTTAGGATCTACGTCTGGATTTACCCTTATCGCCACGTTGGCTTTTTTCCCAAGATTTTTTGCTATATCGTTTAATACGTCTAGCTCCATTGAAGATTCCACGTTGAACATTTTGATTTCAGCTTCAACGGCAGCTCTTAACTCTTGCATAGTTTTACCGACGCCTGCATAAACTATTTGAGAAGGCTCTATACCAGCTTTTATGGCTTTTCTTAGCTCGCCACCGGAAACTATATCTGCTCCAAAGCCCTCATCTTTTAAAAGCTTTACAATACTTAAATTTCCATTTGCCTTCAAAGCGTAGTGAAAATCGGTATCTTTAAATGCTTCTTTATAGGCTTTAGCTTTATCTTTTATGTAAGAAGCTGAATATACATAAAGAGGCGTCCCGAATTCTTTAGCTAGCTCCTCTAAATCCACGTTTTCTAAAAATAGTTTATCTTCTTTGTAATCTAAATACCTGTTGTAATCTTTCAACATATTCTCTCCTCTCTTGTGATATAACAAACTGCTACAGAAAACTCCTTCTCATGAGATATAGATATAAAAGGTTTTAGTTTTTGGGCTTTTAGAAAATCATTTAAATAGACATCTTTAACCCTCAACTCCGGTGATCCGTTTTTAGATTTTACTATTTCAAAATCTTTAAAACTAAAACGCCTAACGAATAAAAATGAAAAAGCTTTTATAGAGGCTTCTTTTGCAGCGAACCTACCAGATAGACACTCAATATTCATTTTGCATAAACTTATCTCATAGTCTGTATATACCCTATTCAAAAAATGATAACCAAACCTTTCTACGGCTTTGGCTATCCTTACGTTTTTTATAATGTCTATACCTAACAATCCTCTTTTAACCCTAGATTTTTAAGCATTGTAATAGCTGGACACCAATTTGTAAAAGCAGATTGTATTTGGTTTATAGCCATAAACAAGATTAGGAGTTTCCAAAGAAATCCTACGTCAGAACCCAATATACCAAATAAAAAAACAAAAAGAAGCATGCTACCAGATAACAATCTAAGACCTTGATTAACTGTTAAGTTTTTAAGAAAATCCATATTTACCTCCTTCTATACTAGTACTTCAGAAGCTACTTCTTCTGGATGAGCAATTCTACCTAAAACAGCACTAGCAGCAACTACTGCTGGACTTGCTAAATAGGCTTCACTTTGCGGATGGCCCATGCGACCAGGGAAGTTTCTATTAGAAGTAGATATGCATTTCTCACCCTTTGCAAGTATCCCCATGTGCCCACCTAAGCAAGGACCACAGGTTGAGGTGCTTACAGCACATCCCGCTTCTATAAATATATCTATCAGGCCTTCGTGAAGAGCTTGTAAATATACGTTTTTTGAAGCCGGTATAACAATGCATCTTACGTAAGGGTGAACCTTCTTACCCTTTAGTATGCTCGCAGCTATTCTTAAATCCTCAATACGGCCGTTTGTGCAAGAACCTATGAAAGCTTGATCTATAGTTATATGAGTAGATTCAGAGACTGGATGCACATTTGAAGGTAAATAAGGCCACGCCACCATTGGCTCTATAGAAGAAGCATCCCACTCGTATACTTCCACATATTGAGCATCTTTATCACTTTGATATATTTTGTAAGGTTTTTTTGCTCTTTTTTCTACATACTCTATGGTTTTTTCGTCTGGAGATATTATACCGCTCTTTCCGCCGGCTTCTATTGCCATATTTGCTATAGTAAGCCTTTGCGATATATCTAAACTTCTTATGGCTTCTCCGTCAAACTCCATAGCTCTATAAAGTGCACCATCAACACCTATTTGGCCTATTGTATAAAGTATCAAATCTTTACCGCTAACCCATTTGTTGAGCTTTCCGTAAAATATAAATTTCATTGATTCTGGCACTTTTAACCATATCTCGCCAGTGGCCATAGCATAGGCTAAGTCTGTGCTTCCTACGCCTGTAGAAAAAGCCCCAATACCCCCATAAGTGCAAGTGTGAGAGTCAGCTCCTACCACCAAATCACCTGGTACAACTATTCCGTTCTCTGGTAACAGCGTATGTTCTATGCCTTCACCTTCTCCAAAAAACCATTTTATATTGTGCTTTTTAGCAAAATCTCTTACTATTTTAGCTTGCTCTGCAGATTTTATGTCTTTTGCTGGAACAAAGTGAGATAGGACAAGCGCAATCTTATCCTTGTCAAATATTCTTTCTATGCCGTATTTTTCTAAAGTTTTTATAGATAAAGGGGCAGTAACGTCATTGGCCATAGCCAAGTCTATTTTGGCGGTAACGAGTTCTCCAGGAAACACTTCCTTTCTTCCAGCATGATCTGCAATTATTTTTTCAGTAATAGTATGTCCCATATAATCACCTCTTAAAATCTAGCTAACTATTTTACAGTATAAGAAATGCGTTGTCAACAGTGGCTTTCTCATATGTTAACCACATCTTTATCAATTTTGGGCTCTACGCTATTTTCTTTTTTCTCTAATGATTCCTCTTGTTTGCAAGCATTTTTTACTTCAACGCCGTGTAGACTAAGTATCTCTACAAACTCTTTACAATCTATAGTTTCTTTCTCCATTAACCTTTTTACCACACTGCTTAAGGCTTCCTTGTTCTCGGCTATGATCCTTTTTGTTTCTTCGTAAGCAGAAGCTAGGAGCTTTTGTACTTCTTTGTCTATCTCTTTTAGAAGATCTGGACTACCTTCCATAACTGTAGAGCCTCCAAGGAAAGGATTGACGTTTCTTCTTACAGATATCGGTCCTACATTCTCGCTCATTCCCCAAGTAGCCACTATACGGTAAGCTAAATCGGTAGCTCTTTGAAGATCGTTTTCTGCTCCTGTAGTTATACCATCTTTACCGTAAAACACCTCTTCTGCGCATCTTCCACCCATAAGTATGTGTATCCTTGAGAGAAGATCTGCTTTGTCGTATATATGCTTATCGTCTATTGGAAGTTGTGTAGTAACTCCTAAAGCCATACCCCTTGGTATAATTGAAACTTTGTGAAGAGGGTCTGCATTCGGCATCATCAGTCCCATTAAAGCGTGTCCTGCTTCATGAACGGCTATCTTTTCTTTTTCTTTTGGTGATATAGCCATGCCTCTTCTTTCCAATCCCATCATAACTCTATCTATGGCTTCTTCCAAATCTTCCATATGTATAAGATCTTTTCTTTTTCTAGCTGCCAAAAGAGCTGCTTCGTTTAATATGTTCTCAAGGTCAGCTCCAGTAAATCCTGGTGTTGCTCTTGCTATAAGTTCCAAATCTACATCCTTTGCAAGGGGTTTATTTTTGGCGTGCACTTTTAATATCTCGTATCTTCCCTTTACGTCTGGCTTTGGAATAAATATCTGCCTATCAAATCTTCCCGGTCTTAAAAGGGCTGGGTCTAAAATATCTGGTCTATTTGTAGCTGCTATTATGAGTATGCCTTCAGAAGTATCAAAACCATCCATTTCTACCAAAAGCTGGTTTAATGTTTGTTCTCTTTCGTCATTGCCACCTAAGTTGATAGCTCCTCTTGTTCTTCCCACTGCATCTATCTCGTCTATAAATACTATACAAGGAGCATTTTTGCGAGCTGTTTCAAATGTATCTCTCATTCTGGCGGCGCCTACACCTACAAACATCTCAACGAAGTCTGAACCAGATACAGATATGAAAGGCACATGTGCTTCCCCCGCTAAAGCCTTAGCTAAAAGCGTCTTTCCAACACCTGGCTCTCCATAAAAGAGTATACCTTTTGGAGGTCTGCCACCTAACTTTCTAAATCTTGCTGGGTCTTTTAAATATTCTATAACTTCAGCTACCTCTTCTTTAACTTCATCCATGCCAGCTACGTTTTCTAGCTTTACGTTTGGTTTTTCTTCTATATAAACTTTTGCTTTTGATTTTCCAAAAGAGAACGCTCTTGTGGGTCCACCGTTTCCCATTTGTCTCATCATTAAAATCCAAATACCAGCAAACAAAAGCACTGGGAACCAAGATATCAGCATTGATACAAGCCAGTTTCCACTAGAGGATATATCTCCTCCGTTGGATGGTGAAGCATTTACCTTTACTCCGTCTTTTATCATTTCATCTATAATAGATGTATAACCTTTTGGAATATAGGTTTCTACTTTCTGGCCGTCTTTGGTATAAGCTACTATCTTATCACCTTTGATATCGGCCTCACCTATCTTGTTTTGTTTTACCATGTTGACCAATGTTGTTAAAGACATAGGAGTTGCACTTGGTGAGGATGAACCTTTCTCCTCAAACAAATTAAAAGCCACTATCATAAAGCCTATAATTAAAAACCAAATAAGAATATTCTTAGCTGTTTGCAAAACACTTACCTCCAAAATGAAGTGATAAATATAAATTTAAAATAAAATTAAAAATTAGCAATACTTTTCCAGATATTTTCTGCAAGGTTAATTTTCTGATTTTCGTCTGGGTTTTTATCTAGTTTCCATATGTTAATATGCTCTTCTATCATATTTTGAAGTATATCAGCATTTGAATATTGCGATGGTTCTTCATAATCAAAACCGTTTAAAATAAAGCCCACAGGTTTTATATTGTGGCTTTTAAGATAAAAATAGGTTAAAAAGCTATGGTTAAGCGTCCCAAGATAAGCTCTTGCTACAATAAGAGGCAACGCATGCAAAGATTTGATTAAATATGCATAATCTATGAGTGGTTTTGTTTTTATAGGCACAGAAATACCACCCGCTCCTTCAACTATAAGCACACTAGCTTTTTGTTCTTTTTCTTTTATCGTTTCAATTATTTTATCAACATCTATATCCACTTTTTCGTCTAAAGAGCAAGCGTAAGGGGACATTGGCTTTTTAAAAGTATATATTACGCTTTCTTGCCACGGTTTACCTAAAATTCTACTTACTCTGTAGGCATCTTCTGGTTTTTCATCAACACCGGTTTCTATAGGTTTTATATAATCGACATTTATACCGTTGTTTTTTAAATACCCAGCTAAAATAGCACTAATATATGTTTTCCCAACGCCAGTATCTGTAGCGCTTACAAACAATATCATTTTTTGCTTTGAATGGCCGTCTTGAGTTTTTCTATAAAATCATACACACCCACAACACCTTGGAATTCTTCATTTTTACTTCTAAGTGAAACCGTCTTTTCTTGAGCCTCTTTATCACCTACTACCAAAAGTATCGGTATTTTCTGAAGCTCGTTGTCCCTTATTTTTGCGTTCATTCTTTCTGGCCTATCGTCTATATAGGCTCTGATGTTTTGGGCTTTTAAAAGCTCAAAAACTTCCCTGGCGTAGTCTAAATGCCTATCGGCTATAGGTATTATAGAAACTTGTATAGGAGAAAGCCAAATTGGTAAATGACCTGCGTAATGCTCGATCAAAACACCTGTAAACCTTTCTATAGAACCAAGCAAAGCTCTATGTATTATGTATGGCCTATGCTTTTTATTGTCTTCTCCTACATATGTAAGATCAAAGCGCTCCGGAAGATTAAAATCAAACTGTATGGTAGAGCACTGCCAAAATCTACCTATAGCGTCTTTTATTTTTATATCTATCTTAGGACCGTAAAAAGCACCTCCACCTTCATCTATTTCATATTTTTTATCAAGGACCTCTAGGGCTTCTTTTAAAGCTTCTTCAGATATTTTCCAGTTTTCCTCCGTGCCTATGGCATCTTTTGGTTTTGTGGATATAAATATTTGATAATCTGAAAAGCCAAAATCCCTAAGAACATCAAAAGCTAATTCAAGCGTTTCTTTTATTACACTTTTAACATCTTCTTCTTTGCAAAAGATATGTGCATCATCTTGTGTAAAACCTCTTACCCTCATCAAGCCGTGTAAAACTCCTGACATTTCGTATCTATAGACGGTACCAAGTTCAGCTATTTTGATAGGAAGCTCTTTATGACTTCTTATCTTTGATTTGTAAATGGCCATATGAAAAGGACAATTCATAGGTTTTACATAATAAGATTCTTCCTCAATCTTCATTTCTGGAAACATGTTTTCTTTGTAATAGCTAAGATGTCCACTTGTTTCCCACAACGTTGATTTTCCTACGTGAGGTGTATATACAAACTGATAATTTAAAGCCCTATGCTTTTCTTTTAGATAATCTTCCACCACTTGACGTAACACGGCACCTTTTGGAAGCCAAATTATGAGCCCAGGGCCCACTTGTTCATCTATTGTAAAAAGCTCAAGCTCTTTACCCAATCTTCTATGATCTCTTTTTTTGGCCTCTTCGTAAAGTTTTAGCCTTTCTTCAAGCTCTTTTTCCGTCCAAAAGGCTATGCCGTATATTCTTTGGAGCATCGGTTTTGAAGCATCTCCTCTCCAATAAGCCCCAGCTATAGAGCTAAGCTTAAAGGCCCCAGCTAGCGCTGTGTTGGAAATATGCGGTCCTCTACATAAATCTACAAATTCTCCTTGTTCGTATACGCTTATCTTGGCATCGTTTGGCAAAGAGTTTATGATATCTAACTTATAAACTTCTTTTTTGTTTTCAAAAAACTTTAAAGCCTCTTCCCTTGAAAGTTCCTTTCTTTTAATGTCTAAGCTTCTTTTTATTATTTCTCTCATTTTATCTTCTATAGTTTTTAAATCGTCTTCACCTATATGGTGCCCTTCTACTTCTACATCGTAGAAAAAACCATCCTCAGTGGTTGGTCCTATCCCAAGATGTACTTTTTCATCTCCGTATATTTCTTTTAAGGCTTGCGCCATAATGTGTGCTAAAGAATGCCTTAATATGTCGAGGCTTTCTTTATCTTGTTTTGTTATGGGTTTTAACGTTCCACCGTGGTATATGGGTGTTTGAAGGTCGTAGATGATACCGTCTATAGATATTCCTATAACATTTTTTGAATCTAAGTTTAAAGCTTTTAAAAGCTCGCTACCAACGATACCTTCTTGTAAATCATATTCTTGATTGTTAAATACTATCTTCATGCTTGTACCTCTTTATACGTTGAATCTGAAATATATTATATCACCATCTTTTACAATGTAGTCTTTTCCTTCTAACCTTATAAGCCCTTGCTCTTTTGCTTTTGTCATGGATTTAACTTTTATATAATCGTCATAGTTTATTACTTCCGCAGCTATAAACCCTCTTTCTATATCAGAGTGTATTTTGCCGGCAGCCTTTTGAGCTTTGGTGTCTTTTGTAATAGTCCAAGCCCTAGACTCTTTTGGGCCAGCAGTGAAAAATGTAATAAGCCCTAAAAGTCTATATCCACTTTTAATAACAGAAGATAAGCCGGTTTCTTTTAGACCATAAAGATTTAAAATTTCTTGAATTTCCTCTTTTGACATATCGATCATTTCCGATTCTAACTTTGCGCACACTGGAATCACTGGAGCATTTTCTTTTTCTGCATATTCCAACAGACTTTTGTAATGTTTGTTAGAAATAGGTTCTTGGATTTCCTCTTCAGATAAATTTGCTACAAACATTGTAGGTTTAATACTAAGAAGAAATAGCTTATTCTTGGCGTAATCTTTCTCTTCTTCTGTAAGCTCAGCCCTTCTTAAAGGTACCATTGAATTGAGAATTTCTTCAAACTTTCTCAAGTGTTCTAACTCTTGCTTTGCTTCAGCGTTCCCGCCTTTTGCAATTTTTTCTATTTTTTGAATAGCTTTTTGCACAGATTCCAAGTCTTTTGCGATAAGCTCTAAATCTATAATTTCTATATCCCTTACGGGATTTACAGAGCCTTCCACGTGTGTAATATTCTCGTCTTCAAAACATCTTACGACTTGGACTATAGCATCTACGTTTCTTATGTGTGATAAAAATTGATTTCCAAGACCTTCACCCTTACTCGCACCTCTTACCAAACCGGCTATATCCACAAACTCTATAAACGTTGGCACTATTTTGGCTGAATTTTCCAACTTAGCTATTTCGTAAAGTCTTTCGTCTGGGACCTCTACTGTACCTACGTTTGGTTCTATTGTACAAAATGGATAGTTAGCGGCCTGGGCTTTGGCCGCTTTTATAAGAGCATTAAATAACGTAGACTTTCCTACGTTTGGTAAACCAACTATACCACAACTAAGGGGCATCTATTCTTTCTTTTCCTCTGGTTTTTCTCCTTTCTCCCCTTCTTCTAAGGCTTTTTTGGCTCCTTCTATAGCACCGTTAGCGGCCGCTGAAGCCACTTTTATTATGCTTTGAGCTACGTTCATAAGCTTGGTGGTTATCTCTTTGCCTTTTTCCAATGGTATTTCCACTATGCTTTTGCCTTCTTTGTCCAAACCAAGCTCTTTCTTTATCTTAGCTATTTCTTCTTCCAAGCTTTCAATAGCTTTTTTTACATCTACTTTTTCTTCCATATTCCACCTCCTTATTTATATTATAAAGCTTTTCATATAATTTAGCTATGTGTTTAAGCATGAAAAATACTTTTTAGTTCTTCTGCAAGCGTTTTACATCCAAGTTCTTCAAAATATTTTTCAAGCTCTTCATCTTCAAGCTTACCTATTTGCCATATTAAAGAATCTAAGTGTATCATGTTTATATTGGGCAAACTTGCCAAAACATCTTCAAAAAAAGCTATTATTTTGCTATCGTCAAGCTCTTTTAAGCCTATTTTTTGAACAAAATGTTTTACCCTTGAATCCACCGGTATAGGTATACCGCCAAAGTCAAAATCCTTGCAACCTTCCATAACAAGTCCTACACCTAAGCATTTCATTGCAAAAGCTATAGTCTTTTTCTCTTTTTTAGACTTCATTGTGAAAGCTAACTCCTCCCATATGTCTTTGAAATGTCTTTTAAAATAAGTTGTGCTTTTTTGTTTCCACATTGTTTTTGCAAGGTTTGAATTAAAAAAGTTGTTTACCCTTTTTATCTTCCCTTTGTAAGACCTTTCTTTTTCGTAAAAGCTTAAAAAAGTATTTCTGAGCGATTCAAGATCTTTTTTATTTTCATTTTGCAACAAGTGATTTTTTAATATTGGAAAATACTTTTCTTGAGCTTTTCCCTTTAACTGGTAAGCATTTAAACCGCTAACAACCATTATGATTGCAAAAGCCCCAAAATGGTACAACGGTTTTAAGTCTTTAAAGTAAATATACTCTGGTTCTTTTGATACTATTTTATCCCAAGCTGATTGTGGTATTTTTTTTAAAATTTCTTCAAGTTTTTTTCTTTTCATTATCTTGTATTATCTGAAGCATATTTTTTGCCGCTTCTTGTTCTGCATACTTTTTACTGTTGCCTTTTCCCGTTGTCCTTAAACCTTTAAACAGACATTCAACGGTAAAGGTTTTCTTATGCTCTGGACCTTCTACGCTTATAACGTTGTATATAGGTCTTTCTTTCCATTTTTTCTGGGTTATCTCTTGCAACGTTGTTTTATAGTCTTGTCTTAAGCTATTTGAATTAACTATTTCAAGTATTTGGCTTTTAAAATGATGTTCAAATAAACTTTTTACTAGTTTACAATCATACCCACTGTCTATATATATGGCAGCCCAAAAAGCTTCAAATACATCACAAAGGATAGAAGGATTTTTATTAGAACCCTTAAGTTCTTCGCCTTTGCTTATAAGTATATATTTGTCAAAGTTTAGAGATTTGGCTAGACTAGATAAAAACTCCTCGCTTATTAAAAAAGATTTTAGTTGAGAGAGCTCACCCTCTTTCTTATTTGGAAAAGCCTCCACCAATATATTTACTGTCATGAAATTAACAAGAGCATCACCCAAAAATTCTAAAACTTCATAGTTTTCAGCGCTTTTAGAAAAAGATATATGAGTAAAAGCTTTTTTTATTAAATTTTTATCTTTAAATCTATAACCTATTTTTTCTTCTAAAAGCTCAAAACTATCCATTTAATTATATATTTAGTCAACTTTGCTGAATATTATACAGGAGTTTGTACCTCCAAAACCAAAAGAGTTTGACAAAACGTTCCTTACCTCGTGCTGTATAGCTTTGTTTGGTACATAGTCCAAATCACACTCAGGATCTGGATTTTCAAGGTTTATAGTTGGTGGTATTATACCAGTTTCAATGGTTTTGATAGATGCCACCGCCTCTACCGCCGACGCTGCTCCAAGCAAATGTCCAATCATAGATTTATTGGAACTTATCTTCAGCTTGTAAGCGTAGTCTTTAAAGACTTTCTTTATTGCCAGGGTTTCTATCTTATCGTTTAGCGGTGTAGAAGTACCGTGAGCGTTTATATAATCTATATCTTCTGGATTTAGAGAAGCGTCTTTTAACGCAAGTCTCATACACATAGCAGCGCCTTCTCCATCTGTGCATGGAGCCGTCACATGGAAAGCGTCGTCTGTAGCCGCGTAACCTTTTATCTCAGCATATATTTTTGCTCCTCTTTTTTTAGCGTGCTCGTACTCTTCTAATATCAATATTCCAGAACCTTCTCCCATCACAAAGCCATCTCTTTGGCTATCAAAAGGCCTTGAGGCTTTTTGAGGTTCATCGTTCCTAGTTGAGAGAGCTTTTAGCGAAGCAAAACCAGCTACACCAAGTGGGGTTATGGCACTTTCTGTGCCGCCAGCTATCATAATATCAGCATCGCCTCTTTGTATAATCCTAAATGCATCTCCTATAGAGTGATTACCTGTGGCACAGGCCGATACTACACAATAGTTTGGTCCCCTAAATCCATATTTTATAGCTATGACACCAGACGCCATGTTAGCTATGCCATAAGGTATAAAGAAGGGGGAAACCCTTCTTGCGCCCTTTTCGTTTAATGTCTCATTTTGCTCTTCTATATCTTTTAATCCACCTATACCTGTGCCAACTATGACACCAACCCTATCTTTATCTATGTTGGCGTTTTCAAGATTGGCATCTTTCATGGCTTCCATTGCAGCTGCATAAGCAAACTTTATAAAGTCTGATAGTTTTTGAGCATCTTTTTTATCAAAGTAGGCTTCCGCATTAAAGTTTTTTACTTCAGCGGCTATTTTAACCGTTAAACCATATTTATCCGGGTCAAAAGAAGAAATCGTGTCTATACCGCTTTTACCAGCTACAAGATTTTGCCAAAACTCATTTACATTGTTTCCTATAGGTGATACAACGCCTATGCCTGTAATAACTACTCTTCTCATTTTAACTTTTCGTTTAAATAGTTTATAACATCACCTACGGTCTTTATCTTTTCGGCATCCTCATCTGGTATTTCTATATTAAATTCTTCTTCAAAGCTCATAATAAGCTCCACGACGTCAAGAGAATCAGCGCCCAGATCTTCTACAAATTTTGCGTCTGGAGTGAGTTTATCAACTTCTACTCCAAGCTGATCCGCTATTATTTCTTTGATTCTTTGTTCTCTGTCCATAAATGCCTCCTTTAATAAAATATTTAAATTTTACAACATACCACCGTTTACGTTGATTACTTCACCTGTTATATAAGACGCCTCTTCGGAAGCTAAGAACAATACGGCGTTTGCAACATCTTCTGGCAAGCCAAACCTTCCCAAAGGAATCTGCTTTTTATAAGCCTCTTTTACATCATCTGGTAAACTTTGAGTCATAGGAGTATCTATAAAACCAGGAGCCACCGCATTTACCGTAATACCCCTAGAGCCTACCTCTTTTGCTAAGGACTTTGTAAAACCTATAAGAGCTGCTTTTGTAGCAGAGTAGTTTGTTTGTCCTGCATTACCCATTATGCCAACGACTGATGATATATTTATCACACGACCCCAACGCTTTTTAATCATCTGCTTAACAATAGGTTGAGTTATGTAAAATATCGATGTAAAATTTACTTTTATAACCTCTTCCCATTCTTCTTTTTTCATCCTTATAAAAAGATTATCTTTAGTTATACCTGCGTTGTTTACAAGGATATCTACGGTTGTTGTCTTTTCTATTGCTTGTATAGTATTTTCTATAGAATTTATATCCAATAAGTTTAACTCAAAAGCATAGGTTTTAACGTTGTATCTATTTTTTATTTCGTTTGCCGTCTCTTCTGCATCGCTTTTGATAGGGGCTGTTATTATGATATCTGCTCCGTTTTCTGCAAGTTTTTGAGCGATGGCTTTTCCAATACCTCTGTTAGAACCTGTTATTAAAGCAGTTTTACCAGCTAGTTTCATATTTTAATATTATATCAAAAATATAAAATTTTTTCATTAGTTGAAATATTACTAGTTTATAATAGATTTAATGAGGATTAAAGATATAGCATCGCCTGATGATTTTGCAAATATAGCCTGGCTATGTGCTCTTGGGGCAAGAGTTTGTTATACAAAAAAAAGCTTAGAAGATCTTCTCCAAGAGTCTAAAATAACACAAAAAAAAGAGACGAAGGACTTTCTTTTAAGGCTTTGTTCTTACAAACACTTTTCTGTATTTTCTCATGCTTTTACATATAAAAAATTAGACAAAGAAAAAGCTGTATACTTGGCGGCAAAATATTTTAAAACCTACTGGAACGAGGAAACACCAGATATTATAGGCTTTAGTTTAAGACACTACTTAGAAGACTTAACAGAAGAAGAAAGAGATAAAACCATAGAAGATATATTAACACTTAATAAAGATTCTACGATTCCCAATGTAGTCGGCTCAGAAGACAATGTGACCCT
>NZ_JBMFST010000033.1:0-17249 GCF_049967395.1 Hydrogenobaculum sp.
ACGCCATAAAAAAAGCAAACACAGAGCTCTACAAAGAGGGTATATGTAAGTTTTGCAATTCTAAGACTAAGCTTAGTGTTGTGGATATTGAAAAATCTAAAGAGTATAAAGAGTGCAATGTATGTAAAAGCGTGTTTTCTGATAAAGAAGAGTGTTATATAGATAAAGATATTGCAATGTGGGGAATACTAGGGTTTTTTAGCTTTTATGAAAACCCTTTAGCGATGAGCATACTTGGAAAGCTTCACAATATAGATATAGCTTATCTTTTAAAAGCTTCAAACCTAAAGGGTAAGGTTCTTGTTTATAAAGCTTGCAACGGAGAGGTATCTCATATTCTTAAACACATTGGATACGATGTTGTAAGTGTAGAAGATGATGCAAATTTAAAGCAAATAGGTTTCGTGCTTTTTGGTATAAACTATGACGAAAGGCCTCTAGAAAGCATATTAAAAGAAATAGATATAGTAATAATACCAGACATAACACTTTTAAAAGATTTAAACGTTTTAGAAGCTTTTAAAGAAAAACATATACTAATAGGAGCACCAAACAAAGAAAGCCTTATCAATACGCTTGGCAGATATCAAGAGCCAATTAAATCTTATATTACATCAAACGCTCTTGTAAAACTCTTAAGCGATGTTGGGAAAAATGCTTTTATATACACCTCAAGAGATCTGTCTTATCCAAAAGAGTATTTTGGTGAATTTCTTTCAAACGTATTAAGCATTGGCAACAACATATTTATATCGTTGTTTGAACATGAAAACTTTTATAAGTTAAAAGCCCAATACGGCACATACATATATGCAAGTTCTTTTCCCATAGAAAAGGAAATATATAGAGCAATTGATTTTTCCAAATGGAACACCTATGAAAAATCCGTTTTCACATTTCATAAAACCTCTTTATCTACCCACGACGAACCGTATGTTGAAATATATAGCGAGGGGCCAAAAGGAAAGGTCCTTATCACAGACCATTGGGAACTTATATCCAACTATCCAGAACTTTTTGCATCAAAAGGCTATACCGTAGGAATAGTAAGAAAAGAAGTGCCGATTAACTTAAGCAAATTAAAGAGTGAGGTAAAAGAGTTTTCACCGGATTTTGCTTTTTTTGGCTTTTACGGTGATTTGCTTTTTATGAGAGATGAAAATGGCTGGGATATGAAACCAAAAGACTTTTGGTTTAGAGAATTTAATTTTCCAATTGTATCTTTAAAAGTTGACTTTCCAAATGTAAATAGATATAGCTTAACAAAAGAAGGTTTAGAAATACTGAAAAAATACAAAGACAAATTTGCTATTATACATCACGATAAGTTTTTAGCAGAGTGTTTTAGGACTTTTGGCATAAAAGCCTACTGGTGGACATCAAACGGTTTTATAATGAGCAATCTAAATCTATCTACAGATGACTTTGACATGCCAAATGAAGAAAAGCTCTTTGATATAGTATTTCCCGGTAGCATGCATCAACCAAATGAAGAAATTTATCACAAATACAAAAACTATATAGAATGTTATAAAAACGATGTATCTGATATAAGAAAATGCGTAAATATACCTTGTATAAAAGATGGATTTTTCAACGAGGAATTTTTTAACATATCAAGCTCTGTAATCTCTTACGTAAGGGCATTATATCCAAGAATTTTAAAAGAAAAATACAAAGACAAGATGCTTACAACCGACGTTATAAATATACCTTATTCAAGACTAAAATATGTTTTGAGTGCTTCTAAAATAATGTTTTACATTCATTCTCAAGGTTTTAGCACGATACACGATATGACTTTTAGAGCACCTTTATTTGGCAGTCTTCCCATTGTAGATAAAAAAGAGGAAGCCGAGATACTTTTTCCAAATCACTACAAGGAAATCACATATACCAACATAGAAGATGCCATAAAGAAGATAGATTATTATCTTTCTCACGAAGATGAGCGAGAATTACTTATAAAAGAGCTAAAAGACATCATTCTCACATACTATAAGCAAGATTTTAGAATAGACATGATAGAGTATGCTTTAAGAGAGTTGAAAACGTTGAGGAGTTTATAAAGCTTGTAAAAGTCGGGAAACTTTAATTTTTATTCTGCTTTTTGAAGTATAATAATATAATGGCAAAAAGAGTGATACTTGCTTATTCTGGTGGTTTGGATACGTCTATCATAGTAAGATGGCTTACGGAAAGAGGCTTCGAGGTTATAACCTATACGGCAGATGTAGGGCAAAAAGAGGAACTTTCGGAAATACCAGAAAAAGCTAGAAAAGCCGGGGCGATAGAGGCTATAGTAGAAGACATAAGAGAAGAGTTTGCCAAAGATTTTTGTCTTCCAACCCTTAGGGCTTTGGCCTTGTATGAGGGCAAATATCCTTTGACAGCTTCTTTATCAAGGCCCCTCATATCCAAAAAGCTCATAGAATACGCCAAAAAAAGAAATGCAGATTACATAGCTCATGGGTCCACTGGTAAAGGAAACGACCAAGTGAGGTTTGAAGTCTCTGCTTGGGCTTTAAATCCAGATATAGAAGTGCTTGCCCCTGTAAGAGAATGGGAATTCAAATCTAGAGAACAAGAGATAGAATACGCTTTAAAATATCAAATACCCGTAAAAGCTACAAAAGAAAATCCTTACTCTATAGATAGAAATCTTTGGGGTGTATCTATAGAATGCGGTATTTTAGAAGACCCTTATCAAGAACCGCCAAAAGATGCCTATCAAATCACAAAAGACCCAGAAGAAGCTCCAAATACTCCAGAATACGTAGAGATAACGTTTGAAGAGGGAAAACCTGTAGCCGTAAACAATAAAACCTTTGATAACCTTTACAAGTTAATAGAGTATCTAAACGATATAGCCTCATTGCATGGAGTAGGGCGCATAGACATGGTAGAAAATAGGTTGGTGGGTATAAAAAGTAGAGAGATTTACGAAGCTCCCGGGGCTATGTGTTTGTATAAAGCTTACAACGACTTAGCATCTTTGACTTTGGACAAGTATACCTATCAGTATCTAATAGGCCATGTATCAAACACTTACGCAAACTTAGTATATGAAGGGCTTTGGTTTTCTCCTTTAAGGGAAGCTTTGGACGCTTTTAACAACAACATATCCAAATACATAAACGGTACAGTAAGACTAAAGCTATACAAAGGAAATATAGATGTGGTAGGAAGAAAATCTCCAAACGCCCTATATATTGAAGAACTGTCCACATACACAGAAAAAGATGCTTTCGACCATAAAGCTGGTGCTATGTTTACAAAGGTTTACGGCTTACCTTTAAAGGTTTTAGGTCGCGTAAAAGCTAGAAACCAAAAATAAGATGGAAAATGCCTACATAGAAAAAATTGTAGTTACAAACTTTAAATCTTACGGTACAGAAAGACTAGAAATACCCATAGGGGAGGGTTTTATAGGGATTGTGGGACCAAACGGAGCAGGCAAATCAAACATAGGTGATGCCATATCCTTTGGTCTTGGGCTTTCCACATCAAAAACCATGCGCGCTAAAAATCTTACACACCTTATATATTCAAAACAAGGCCAAAGAGAAGACTTTGCACAGGTGGATATATACTTTGCAAACCCTCAAATATTTGGATACGATGAGTTTGTAGTTACAAGGATTATTTATAAAGATGGTAAAAGCGTATATAAACTAAACGGCAAGGTTATAAGGGAAAAAGATTTACATCTAATACTTGCAAAAGGCGGTATATACAAAGAAGGTTACAACATAGTATTACAAGGAGATATAGTAAAATTTGTCAAAATAACACCTTTAGAGCGAAGAAAAATAATAGAAGATGTAGCAGGTATAAGCGAATACGAACAAAAAAGACAGTTTGCTTTAGAGGAATTAGGAGAAGCAGATATAAAAATAAGAGAGTTAAAACCGCTTGTAGAAGAATTGGAGACAAATTTAGAAAAATTTGAGAAAGAGAAAGAAAGGCTTCGTCAATACAAGGCTTTAATCGAAAAAAAACATACGCTTGAGTGTGTTTTGCTTTTAAAAGAAAAACAAAGCCTTTTAAAGGACTTACAAAAAACTTTGGAAGAAAAAGAAACTTTGGAAGCTAAAAGCTCAAAACTTTTGGAAACCATAGATATAAAAACAAAAGAACTAAAAGATGTAGAGCAAAAAATAACAAGTTTGCAAGAAACCCTTCTTCCTTATAGAGAATCGTCTGGTAAGTTATCTGCAAAGATAGAGTATATAAAAGAGCAAAAAGCCTCAAAAGAGCAAGAACTAAAAAAAGAACTATCTCACAAAGAAGACATTGAAAAAAAGATTGATTTTCTTGAAAAAGATTTGCTCAGTTTAGAAAAAGAGCTTTTAGAAGTAGAGCAAGAAAAAATATCAAAAGAAAAAGAGATTTATAGCATAGAAAATGCAATCAAAGAAAAAGAAAAGGAGTTAAAGGCCACGGAAGAAAAGCTAAACCTATCACCAGAAGAGATAGAGGAAATAGAAAAAAAAGAAAAAGAGCTAAAAGCTGTGTTAGAACAAAAGAAAAAAGAATACCAACACTATGTAGAGCAAATTCAAGATATGTCTCAAAAACAAAATAGATACAAAGATGATATAGAAAGATTAAAAGCCGATTTACAAGCGTTAGAACAAAAAGACTCTATTGAAGAAAAGCTAAAAACCTTTCAAAAAAATATAGAAGACGCAAGGCTTTCCATAGAGGCGATACAACAAACCATAGCCAAATACACAAGCTCGTTGACAGAAACAAAAAAAGAAATAGAGCAAATCATATCAGAAAAAGCAAGAATAGAGTCTCAGCTTAGATACAACGACGATGATACGTTTATCTTTCAAAATATAAAAGGTGTCTACGGCAAAGTAGAAGATCTTATAAGCCTAAAAGATGAAGAATACAAGATTGCTATAGAAGCATCAGCCGGCGGTAGACTTTCTTATGTAGTAGTGGAATCTGAAGAAATAGCAAAGCAGTGTATTGAGCTTTTAAAAAAACAATCTGACAAAAGGGTTAGTTTTATACCGCTAAACCGTATAAAAACCCAGTCGTTGCCACCTTACCCAAGACAGCGAGGATACATAGACTTTGCAGTAAAGCTTGTTGATTACGATAAAACGTTGGAAGCTGCTATAAGCTTTGTCTTTGGTGATACCCTTGTGGTAGAAAGCTTTGATGTAGCTAAAAGCCTACAAAACTACAGATGTGTAACATTGGAAGGAGAGGTATTTGAAAAATCTGGTGTTATTAGCGGTGGAAAAACAAAACAACACTCAAACATAGGTAAAAAAGCTCTTTTAGAAAAACTTGAATCTTTAAACGAAAAATACAGCATCTTAAAAGCAAAAGAACAGCAACTAGACCAAAACATCGGTAAGGCAAAGTCTTCGCTCATAGAAAAAGAGGGCATAATAGCAATAAATACAAAGTACATAAAGGATTTGGAAAATCAAAAAAAAGATACACTCTCACAAAAATCAAACATATTAGAGCGTATAAAAGCCGGCGAAGAATATATAGAGCATTTAGAAAACAAGAAAAAAGAACTTTTAGAGATGTTAGAACCTCTAAAAGAGGAAATCAAGTACATAGAAGAAAAACTAACAAACCTAGAACTTAGAAAAAAAGATATACTTTCTTACTATACAAGCAAAGAGATAAAACAATTAAAAGACACTATAGAGTCTTACAAAAAACTCCATTTAGATAAGACGAAAGAACTAAACGCCGTAGAATTAAAGAAAAATGACATTTCCAAAAATATAGAATATGTAAAATCATCTATAGACCAGAAAAAGCAAGAGCTTATCACGATAAATTCTCAATTAAAGAACTTAGAAGAAGAGTTAACGTCTTTAGAGCTTGAATTAAACAGCACAGAAGAAGAGTTGAAAGAATCAAATGCGATGTTTTACAAACTATACGAAGAGAAAGAGCTTTTAGAAAAAGATCAAAAAAATCTACAATCGGAGCTAGGTGGCCTCAAGTTAGAGCATGAGAGACTTTTAGAAGAGATTGGCTCTTTATCAAACGATATAACAAGAATCCAAACAAAGGTAGAATCCATAAACGATGCTCTAAAAGAAAAGCAATACGACGGTAAAATCTACGAAGAGCAAAATCAAAGTATATCAAAGATAAAAGAAGAGTTAGAACATACAAAGAAACTTTTAGAAAATATGACAGATATAAACTTAAAAGCTGAAGAAGAGTATGAAGAAACCCTAAATAGATTAAAAGATTACAAAGAAAAGCTAGAACAACTTATTAAAGATAAGCAAGCTATAAAAGCCATGATAGAAGAAATAGATAGAAAAAAGTACAACGCTTTTATGGAAGCTTTTAACAACATAAGAAAAAATTTCAAAGAAATATACAAAAAAGTGTCTTATCAAGGAAAAGCAGATTTGTCTTTGGACAACGAAGAAGACCCATTTTCTGGCGGTGTTTCCATATTTGTAAAACCACGAGGGAAGGATGTGCAGTATGTAGAGGCAATGTCTGGTGGAGAACAAACTCTGGCAGCCATGTCTTTAATTTTTGCCATACAAGAGTATAAACCTTCAGTATTTTACTACTTTGATGAGATAGACGCCCATTTAGATGAAGCAAACGCATACCTTCTTGGTCAAATGATAAAGGAAAAATCCAAAAATGTGCAATTTATAGTTGTAACTCTTAGAGAAAACTTAGCAAATTTTGCGGACAAGCTTATAGGAGTTACCAACAAAGATGGTATTTCAAAAACGCTTACCTTCAAATCCTTAAAAGAGGTATCCTAAGCTATATGCTATAATTAGATTTCATGTACAGATTTCAAAGAAAAAATGACGGTATTTGGCTTTTAGGAGAAAGTGAAGAGATAGAATTTAAACCCACAAAAATAGTATGCGTTGGGTTAAACTACAAAGCTCACGCTAAAGAATTAAACATGGATATACCAAAAGAACCTTTGTTGTTTCTAAAACCCACAAGCAGCATCATTCTAGACCAAGAATACATCTTATATCCAAAATCTTCTACAAGGGTTGACTACGAAGGAGAGCTTGCTATAGTGATATCAAAACAATCAAAAAAACTCTCTTACAAAGATGCGAAAGATGCAATATTGGGCTTTTCCATAGCAAACGACGTAACAGCAAGAGATTTGCAAAAAAAAGATATTCAGTTCACAAGATCAAAATCCTTTGATACATTTTGCCCCATAGGACCAACAATAGTAAAAGATATAGACCCATTTAACTTAAGCATAAAAACATTTTTAAACAACGAACTAAAACAGTCTGGTCATACCTCGGATATGATATTTGATGTATATGAGATTGTAAGCTTTATATCTTACGTTATGACTCTCTACCCACACGATATAATTATCACAGGTACACCGCCTGGTGTTGGTCCAATGCAAAAAGAAGACAAGGTAAGTATAGAGATAGAAGGAATAGGCATCCTGACAAACACTGTTAAAGAAGATGTGGAAAACTAAATTTGCACTTAGCATAATTATATTTTTGGTAATTCTTGCTATATTTGCTCCCTTCATAGCCCCATACTCATATAAAAAGCAATTCAGAGACTATGTGTTTGCCCCGCCTACCCATATACACATGTCTTTAAAAGGTTTTTACATATACAGATTAAAACCTGTAAAATCTTTAACTAGAGCTTATAAAGAGGATAAGAACAAAATCTGTTATATAGATTTTTTTGTGAAATCAAAAAAGGATTTTAAGCTTTTTAGACCAAGCTGCGGACATATATTTTTACTCGGTACAGATGCTCTTGGAAGGGACGAATTTTCTAGGCTTTTATACGCTTTAAGAGTTTCTCTTGCCATATCTGTAATAGGTGCTATCACCACAATCACAGTAGGAACTTTGATAGGTAGCTTGGCAGGGTATGTAGGCGGGTTTTTAGACAACATCGTTATGAGACTCGTAGAAGTTATGATGGCCATGCCCACATTTTATCTTATGCTATCCATAAGAGCGCTTTTCCCTCTTGATATATCTGGAGTTTATGTATTTGGAATGATTGTTTTTATATTGTCGTTTTTTGGTTTTGCACCGTTTTCAAGGATTATAAGAGGAATGGTGTTGTCCATAAGAGAATACGATTATGTAAATGTTGCAAAATTTTACGGAGCGAATCCCTTTTACATTATTTTCAAACATATTCTACCAAACATAAAAAGCTACATTGTTATAAGTACGGTTTTATCTATACCAGCTTACATAGTAGCTGAAGGTTCTCTTAGCTTTCTTGGACTTGGTATTCAAGAGCCGTATCCATCTTTGGGAAACATGCTACCAAAAAGCATATACATTATATTGCTATATCCTTGGACCCTGTCATCGGCTGTTGTAATATTTTTGCTCATAGTAGCGTTAAATCTCTTAGGAGATGGATTATCAGAGCGAGAATGAATGTAAAAATAACTCCCCTTGGCATATTTTATATAATCATAATGCTTCTTTTTGGTTTTGCTGCAATAAACACTGCCAACAATCTCCTTTACATGATTACATCTTTTATGATGGCTTTTATGATAATAAGCGGTGTTATATCTTATTACAATATAAAATTTTTAGAAGTAACGTTTGTGAAAGCTTATGATTTTTTTGCAAATGAACCAGGAATAGCAGTCTTGTCTATAAAAAATCGGAAGAACTGGCCCTCTTTTCTTTTAAATATATTTGTGGCAAAAGACTTACATAAAGACGTGAAAAGATTTTTTAAAAAATATAAAACTTTTGAAGTGCTTTATGAAAAATCTATTTTTATATTAAAAGCTAAAGAAGAAAAACAAATAGAGATTATATTAAGCTTTGAAAAAAGAGGCAATTACAAAGAGCTTGAGATTTACTTATCTTCTGACTTTCCTTTTGGTTTTGCGTATAGGGAGATGAAATATAAAATCCCAGCTGATATATACGTATATCCAAATCCAAAACAATGCAAAACAAACGCCGCTCAATACAAATCAGAAAAAGGTTTTACAAAAACAAGCGAGGGACAAGAGCTTTATCAAATAAAAGAATATCAAAGCGAGCACCCAAAATATATAAACTGGAAAGCCTCAGCCAAAGTGCAAAAGTTGATGGTAAACGATTTTTCAGATTTTATAAGCAAAGAAATTATACTAAGACCAGAAGATTTTGATATGGACTTAGAACAAAAGCTATCTTGCATGAGTTTCATAGTGTTAGAAGCCTCAAAACAAAATGCGAAAATAGGGCTTGATTGGAATGGTTTTGTTATTCCACCTAGCGATTCTACGTTTCATTATATAAAAATTTTGAGATTCTTGGCTACGGCGTAAAAGTTGGCAACATGTTATAATTTATTGCAAATGGATTATTTAAAGCATCTTTTTAGTAGCGATTTTATATTGGTAGCTGGGGTATTTGGCATTTTATTTTACTTTTTATACGATGCCATAAGAAGGAAAAAATGGGGATGGGCTATTTTCTTAGCTATTTTACCCCTTGGCTTTATAAGCGTTCCGTTATATATTTTATTTGGATTTAACGATGGAGCAAAAAGTGAAGATAGAAACGATAGCAACAAAACCAATTGACGAAAACTGTACCGTTATAAAAAACGAGGAAACAAAAGAAGCCATTGTTGTAGACCCTGGCTCAGATATAGAAAACATATTAGAAGCTATAAAAGACTTCAAGGTGGTGGCTATACTAGCCACGCACGGGCACTATGATCACGTAGGACAAGTAGCCACATTAAAAGAAATATACAACGCACCTTTTTACATAAATAAAGAAGATGAATTTTTGCTAAAAGACGAGATTTTCCCGGGCTTTTCATTGTATCTAAACGCAAAAACACCACCAAAGCCTGATTTTTACCTAAAAGACGAAGACAAGCTAAATATAGCTGGAATAGACATAGAGGTTATTCACACACCAGGCCATACCCCCGGAGGATGCTGTTTTTACATAAAATCTCAAAACACCCTTATAGCTGGAGATACGCTTTTCAAAGGAGGCGTTGGAAGAACAGATTTACCTGGTGGTTCTTGGGAAAAGTTAGCCTCGTCTTTAAAAAAGATTTTTTCTACTTTTCCAAAAGATACAAAGGTTATATGCGGGCACTATCAAGACACAACGTTAGAGCATGAGTTAAAATTTAATCCATTCCTTAGGGGCTTATGGTAAAGACTATAGTAGGCCTATACGCTGGAGAGATATTTGCAATAGTTTTTATAGTCTCTTATGTGCTTTTTAGAAAGCTAGAATCCAAAAACTTAGCCGGAAGAATATATGGACAAATACTTTGGAGATTTTATAAAATAGCCATTTTAGAACTTTTGTTGGTATTTTTTCTAAATATCAGCCTCTATACGTTTTTTATGATTTTGGGACTACTGGCAAATATATATTTGTCTTATTATACTAAAAGCCTAAAACAAAGCATAGGAGATATAGATAAAATAGATATAAACGACCCTAGAAGGGTGAAATTTAGAAAAGTTTCTAAGGCATCTTCTTTTATGCTAATTTTAAATATGATTTTAGCTATTATCTACTTGTTAAAATGATAGGAGAGTTCGAACTTATAAAAAAACTTACCGCAATACTTGAAGACAATAGCATAGGTGATGATACTGCTTACATTAACATAGACAACAAAGTTAGTTTAAATATTACTTGCGACGCTTTTTTAGAAGATGTGCATTTTTTAAGACGATATCCGCCAGAATCCATTGGCTTTAAATCTATATCCATAAACGTATCAGACATAGTGGCAAACGGCGGTAAACCTCTTTATGGCCTTATCTCTCTTATGATACCAGATGATATAGACGAAAGATTTATAGAACGCATTTACGAAGGAGTGAAGTCCGCTTCTTTGTTTTACAATCTAAAAATAGTTGGTGGCAATATATCAAAATCTTCAAAACTGGGTATAGATGTATTTTTAATAGGTGAAGTAGATAGGTTTGTTTCAAGGGCTGGTGCAAATGTAGGTGATGATGTAGTAGTAAGCGGGACTCTTGGAGATTCGTATGCAGGTTTTAAGCTTTTAACATCAAAAAAACAATATGAAGAGTATGAGCTAAGGCTAATAGAGAGGCATTTAAGACCAACTGCCAGAATAGACTATATAAACCATATACGCAAATACGCTAGTGCCTCCATGGATATATCCGATGGACTATCTTCTGATTTATGGCATATTGCAGAGCGCTCAAACGTTGTAATAGATATAGATTTAAACAAAATACCTATTTCTCGTGAGCTAAAACTTTACGCTTCAAAAGAAAATCTAAACCCTTACGACTTAGCCTTGTCTGGCGGCGAAGATTATCAACTCTTGTTTTGCCAAAAAAAAGAACACTTTAACCCGTTTTTAGACAACACTGTGATAGGACAAGTAGTAGAAAAAGGTAAAGCCTTGGTGCTTGTAAATGGAAAAGAGCTTGAAAGAACAGGTTTTGACCACTTTAAGAACCGACAATAGATTTTACAATATCAAAGAACATTTAAGAGATGTACTTTTAAAAGAAGTCTCAAATATATATAAACCAAATATCCACTCATCTCATACAAACCAAACTAATCTATACGATGAATACTACAACGAGTTTTATCACAGCATCACTACAGGACCTTTAGAAGAAGCATACAGCAAGTTTGTAAACCCTGTTTTAGGATTTTTAAAAGAAAAGAGTGTTATAAACGTATTAGACATAGGCTCTGGAATGTTTGTAAACTCTGGAGTATTGGCTTACGAGCTTCTAAAATTAAATAAAACTATAAATATAGTAAGTATAGATAAAAAACTTACACCTTTTATAGCTCTAAATCATGCATCTGACGAGATAAGATATTTGCTCTATGAAAGCAACTTTTCTGTAAAAAGCAACCGTTTAAAGTGGCAAGTGATTTTGAAAGATGCAAGGACGATTAAAACAAACACGATGTTTGATATCATACTACACGATGGATTTTCACCCTATAAAAATCCGTCTTTATGGACACTGGATTTTTTGTATATACTTTATAAAAGCTTAAAACAAGAAGGCATTTGGATAAGCTACACATCAAACAAAAGCGTGCAATCTTCCCTTAATTTTCTAAACTTTAAAATAGATTTTGTAAAACCTGTGGGACGAAAAAGACCCTCTATGATGGCTTTTAAAACAGCTAAACATAAATCAAACATAGACTTGCAAAACCCTTACGCTATACCTATGAGAGATATAACCCTTAGTGCTGACGAGGACAAAATAATATCTGATTATTTTATAAGGGTTTATATCCTAAAATCCAAATACTATTCACCTTCAAAAGATTGAAGTTCTTCCATCAACGATTTTACTTGATGCATGATAGCTCCTAGCAAAGATTCCACAGAAGAGTTCCAATAAGACTCGTTAAAAACGATCTTTTTAGAAGGGCCTTCACCATCATCTCCCAAGTAAGAAACCAAAACATAGGGGTATTCCTCTCTCTCTTCACATTCAGCCTCTTCAATACCAGGAAAACATATAGCCAAATCTATCTCAGGGCTTATAGCCATACTTTTTATACGTCTTGCCAGTTCTTCAAACTTTGTTTTTGGGTATTCCATGCTTACAAAATATAAAATTTGTATAAAAGCTTTCCATAATAAAATGCATAAAATCTATGCTAAAATAAAATTATGGAATGCATTTTTTGTAAGATAGCCAACAAGGAAATTAAGTCGGATATAGTTTACGAAGATGAGCTTTTGGTAGCTTTTAAAGATATAAAACCTGTAGCACCAACGCACGTATTAATAATTCCCAAAAAACATATAGATGGTGTACAGGCTTTGAAAGAAGAAGACGAAGCTCTGGTGGGTAAGATGATAGTAAAAGCAAAAGAAATAGCTGACAAGCTAGGGTTAAAAGAAGGCTACAGGCTTGTGTTTAACATAGGTGAGCACGGAGGGCAAACTATAAACCATATACACCTACATGTGATAGGTGGCAGACCTTTGATGTGGCCTCCGGGTTGATACCAGAATACTTTATAGGAGAAGGCACTCTTATAAACGCTTTACTGGTGTTTGTAGGAGGCTATATAGGTGATTATTTAAAAGAACATATTCCCTCTTCGCTTAAAGAAAGTATAATAAAAGCCTTTGGCTTATTCTCTTTTGGCATGGCTTATCATCTTTTTAACGAAGGCTCAAAAGCAAATATAGTAGAAGTGTTGGCTTGTCTTATAATAGGTGGTGTTGTAGGTTACTATTTTGATTTTGAGACAAACTTAGATAAGATTTTTTCAAGCATATTTAAAAATATAGGTTCTCCGGAGGGTTTTAATACAGCCACAATAATGTTTTGCGTAGGACCTATAACTATACTTGGATGTATTATGGAAGGCGCAAGATATCAAAATAGCCTTATTCTATCGAAAGCTTTAATGGACGGTATAAGTGCCGTGTTGCTTGCTTCCTCAATGGGTAGGTCTGTGGCGTTCGCTTCTTTTTCAATTTTGCTTTACCAAGGTTCTTTAACTTATATTTCTTACTTTTTTAAAAGCTCAATAAGCGTATCCTCTTTAGAAAACGTATCTTTTATAGGAGCTTGCCTCATCGTAGGTTTAGCTTTGAAGCTTTTAGGGATAAATAAAGACCTAAAGCTTTTAAATTTTATTCTTTCCCCCATAATAGCTATTTTTATAAAATCTTAACACTAAAATAATAAAAATATCTTATAATAAAAGTATGAGCGTAAAAATAGGGATAAACGGTTTTGGGCGTATCGGCAGAGCTTTTTTTAAAATAGCCTTTGAGAGGGGCTTAGATATAGTGGCTATAAACGATTTAACAGATACAAAAACCTTGGCACATCTTCTGAAGTATGACTCTGTACACAAAATATGGAAACAAGACGTATCATACACAGAAGATTCTATAATAGTAAACGGTAAAAGTATAAAGGTATTTGCAAAGAAAGACCCAGCAGAACTTCCTTGGAAAGACCTTGGAGTAGATATAGTCATTGAGTCTACTGGGCTTTTCAGAGACAGAGAAAATGCTTCTAAACATATATCAGCTGGGGCAAAAAAGGTACTTATATCAGCTCCGGGGAAAAACCCAGACATTACTGTAGTGCTTGGGGTCAATCAAGACAACTACAAACCGAGTGAGCATCATATTATTTCAAACGCATCTTGTACTACAAACTGTATGGCACCTGTATGCTATGTGCTTGATAAAGAGTTTGGTATAAAAAATGGCTATATGGTAACGGTACATTCTTATACAAACGACCAAAGAATATTGGATCTTCCACACAAAGATTTAAGAAGGGCAAGAGCCGCAGCAATAAACATAATACCGACCACAACAGGAGCAGCCAAAGCTGTTACTGAAGTTTTGCCTCATCTCAAAGGAAAACTTGGAAGCACATCAAGAAGAGTACCAGTATCAGACGGCTCTATAATAGAACTTACAGCCGTATTAGAAAATCCTCCTCAAGATGTGCAGTCTTTAAACGCTACTTTTAAAAAAGCCAGCGAGACATATTTAAAGGGCATATTAGAATACAGTGAAGAACCTTTGGTATCTTCCGATATAGTTGGAAATCCTCATTCGGCAATATTTGATGCAGAGCTTTCTTTTGTAAACGGCGACTTAGTTCACGTTGTAGCTTGGTATGATAACGAATGGGGATACTCTACACGCCTTGTAGATTTGGCAGAGTTTGTGATAAATAAAGGCTTATAAAACAAAGTTGAATTTTGTAGATACAGCCCAGATAAAGGTAAAGGCTGGAGATGGTGGAAACGGGGGGGCATATTTCTTAAGGGAGAAGTATAGACCTTACGGGGGGCCTGCAGGTGGGGACGGAGGAAAAGGCGGTTCTGTTATAATACAAGCAGATTCCTCAAAGACAACGTTTTTGGATTTTAAGTATAAAAGGCATTTTAGAGCCCAAAACGGGGAGCATGGAAAACCAAAAAACCAACACGGCAAAAATGGCAGAGATATTGTGATAAAAGTACCAGTAGGGACGATAATAATAGACAAAAAAACCAACGATGTTTTATGTGATCTTGTAAAACATGGGCAAAGTTGCATAGTGGCAAAAGGTGGCGATGGTGGTCTTGGTAACGCTCACTTTGCAACACCTACAAATCAAACTCCAAGAAAGTTTACATACGGCAAGAAAGGAGAAGAAAAGGAGCTTATCCTTATATTAAAAACAATAGCTGACATAGGCATAGTAGGCTTGCCAAACGTTGGTAAATCAACGCTTTTATCAGTTCTCACAAACGCAAATCCAAAAATAGGAAACTATCCTTTTACCACATTATATCCAGAGCTTGGTGTTTTAAAAGTAGACGATAGATCTTTTACAATAGCAGATATACCAGGTATTATAGAAAACGCTCACAAAGGAGCAGGTCTTGGGCTTGATTTCCTAAAACATATAGAACGCTCCAAATACCTGATTTTAGCTATAGACCTATCTAGCGAAAATCCTGTTAAAGATTTTGAAATTCTAACCACAGAACTCTCCCTTTACGATAAAAGCTTGATAAAAAAAATTAAAGCCATCGTAGGTACAAAGCTTGATATAGCAAAAAAAGAAAATTTAGAGCTTTTAGAAAAATTAACCAAGGAAAAATCGCTTGATTTTATACCAGTTTCTTCTACTACAGAGCAAAACATAGAATGTTTAAAAGAATACATAACAAACTTAATTAATTATTAAAAGCATAAAAAAAACAGTTTTATCAGATACTTATAAATATCTATAACATATATCATAGTTATCAAATATTCTTAATGATAAGTTATCTAATATAATTAAAAAGCCCCCTCGAAAGAGGGGTAAAAGAAGGATAGGAATGGTTGCATCAAGACGCTAACAATAACATCAATAATAGCTTTTTTCTCCGCTTACTTTACCACTAAACACTTTATATGCGTACCTAGTATAGTATATAACTATAGGCATAAATATGACCGTTACAATAAGCATCACTGTTAGAGTGAGAGTAGAGGAAGAAGCGTTAAACACCGTTAGGCTGTAATCTGGATTTATGCTTGAGCGCATTAGTACTGGGAAAGAAGCGCAGGCTACATTTAAGACAGTGAAAGCATTGACAAGCCCAGAAGCATAAACAACTTTATCGTATTTACCAGATTTTAGCAAAATTACATAAAGTACAACACCTACAAGCATCATTAGAGGTATAGCAAACAGTATTGGATAGGTGAAATAATTTTTATACAAAAACGGGGCTTCTTGCATCGCTAATACGTTTGTCAATATTACAGATATTACGTATCCTACAACACTTATGCTAGCGTATTTTTTAGCCATCTCGAAAACAGAACCTTGGGTTTTAAGCAACAAGTATGCTGCTCCATGCATAGCAAACATGAAAAAGCTTACCAATCCCATTGCAAGGGGTACTGGTCTTAAAAGTGTGAAAAATGTACCATGGTATACAGCGTCTTTGTCTATTGGAACTCCTACCACAGCATTCCCTACGGCAACTCCAAAAAGAATGGCAGGCAAAACGTTACCAAGCCAATATATAAAGTCGAATGTATGTCTCCAAGCCATAGATTCTCTTTTGTTGCGATACTCAAAAGCCACAGCCCTGCCTATCAAAGCCCACAAAACAAGAAGTATAGCAAGATAGAATCCAGAGAAAGAAGCAGCATAAACAGTGGGAAAAGCGGCAAAGAGCATGCCGCCACCAGCTATAAGCCAAACTTCGTTTCCATCCCATACTGGTGCAACAGAATTATAGAGAGCTATCCTATCATGCTCATTTTTCATAAATATCATGGGAAAAGCACTACCTAAGTCAAACCCATCGGTTATTGAGTAGCCAATTAAAAATACACCTGCCAAAAGAAACCAAAGGCCTTGCAACGTAAAAAGCCCATCTGGTAATATACCCATTTCCAATCCTCCTTAAGAAATTCTATTGCTATCGTTTAAATCGGTCCTGTTAGCGGCAAGACCAACACCTAAACCAGTAGAAGGTGATGAAGAAGGAGCAACCTCAGTATATTCATACTCTCTAACCTTTTTGATCATGGTAGTTACATATACGTAAAATAGTAGTATGTATATTGTTACGAAGGTAAACACAGAAAACATTACGTTTGAAGTAGAATTAAAAGATACGGCATCGGCAGTTTTAAGCATGCCAGTAACTATCCAAGGTTGACGACCTATTTCAGCAGTCATCCATCCAAGCTCAGAAGCTATGAAAGGAAGAGGT
>NZ_JBMFST010000034.1:0-16161 GCF_049967395.1 Hydrogenobaculum sp.
CTTGCAATACCAACGCTCCAAGAAGCTACATTAACATCAAAACAAAAAACGCATTCTACGAAGATATCTTCTAAGGGAAGTATCAAGAGATCTTATAAAGAAAACTCTCCTGAAAAATGCGAAAACCAAGAGAAAAACCAAACAAATAAATCAAAAACAACGAAATCATCCAACACTGCTTCAAATATCAAACCATTAAAGGAAAAACCCAAAAGCGTTCCACAAATGAAGCCTAAAAATATAAGCACACTAGGTTCTTATTTTGACTTTCTTAGCTATCTAGAAAATGTGTTTCATTATATACATCAAAACTGCAAAGGAGAGGGAGTATTGATGTTTGATCTTTACAAAGACGGAAGTTTAAAGCTTTTAGAAACGCAAAAAGGATCAGTCACTTGTGAAAAGAATTTACAAGCTCCGCCTATGCCATCAAGCGTTATGGAAAACAAAATCCAATTTCTTATAAATATACCTTAAAAATTTTATATAATTAAAGTATGATTAAAAAAGTATTGATAGCAAACAGAGGAGAAGTGGCTGTACGTATCATAAGAGCCTGCAAAGAGCTTGACATTAAAACGGTGGCTATATATTCTGAAGCTGATATAAATTCTTTACATATAAAAAAGGCTGATGAAGCGTATCTTATTCCCATGGACCCCATAAAAGCTTACCTTGATTACAATAAAATAATAAACATAGCAAAACAAGCTGGTGCGGATGCTATACATCCTGGCTATGGATTTTTATCTGAAAATCATGAATTTGCTCAAGCTTGCATCGATGCTGGCCTTATATTTATAGGTCCTACACCAGAACAAATAGAAACTTTTGGGGATAAGGTAAAAGCAAAAAAAGTTATGAGAAGTTTAGGCATACCGGTAGTTCCCGGAAGCGATGAGCCTATTACAAAATTAGAGGATGCTTACGATATAGCCGAGAGTATAGGATATCCTATTATACTAAAAGCTGCATACGGTGGTGGTGGTAGAGGGATGAGGGTTGTTTATAAAAAAGAAGATCTAAAACAAAGCTTTGAGTCGGCCCAAAAGGAATCTTTGGCTTTTTTTGGAAAAGGAGACATATTTATAGAAAAATATATCCAAAGGCCAAAACACATAGAAGTACAGATTTTAGCAGACAAGTATGGAAACGTCGTGCATCTTGGCGAGAGAGATTGCTCTATACAAAGACGCCATCAAAAAATAATCGAGATAACGCCGTCTCCAAGGCTTGATAGGAACGTAAGAAACAAGATGCTCGGTATGTCGGTAAGGGCTATGATGAAATACGGATATGAAAGCGCTGGTACTATAGAGTTTATACTAGATCAAACCACCAACGAATTTTATTTTATAGAGATGAATACAAGGCTTCAGGTAGAACACACTATAACAGAGATGATAACAGGCATAGATATTGTAGAGCAGATGATAAGAATTGCCAATGGAGAACCACTTAGTTTTGTGCAAAATGACATCTCCTTTAGGGGCTGCGCTATACAGTTTAGAATAAACGCTGAAGACCCTACTAGAAACTTTGCGCCATCTCCAGGGCGTATTACCGCCTACCACTCACCTGGTGGTATAGGGGTAAGAATGGATTCTGCTATTTACAAAGATTACATAATACCGCCTTATTACGATTCTTTGGTTAGCAAGCTCTGCGTGTGGGCTCTTGATTGGGAAAGAGCTGTGGCAAGAGCTAAAAGAGCCTTAGACGAATTTATTATAAGAGGCATACCAACAAATTTACAGCTTCATAGAGAAATAATAAGAGATGATGATTTTATACGAGGTGATTTTGATACAAGTTTCCTTGATAACAGGTTGAGTCAATACGATTATAAAATAGAAGGTGAAAAGCCAAAAGATGTATTAGCTTTAGCTATATCAGCAGCGTTGGCGAGTTATTACGGCTTATGAGGATAGGTATAATAGGCTACGGCAACATGGGTAGAGCGTTTGCTCTTGGTCTAAAAGACAGTTACGATGTTATAGTCTTTGATAAAGACATTTCAAAAAAGGAGATCTCTGTAAAAGATGGGTTAGGTTTTGCAAGTTCTGTTGAGTTTTTGTTAGATAGTGTAGATTTGATTATTTTATCTATAAAACCTCAAGACTTAACATCTTTGAAGGGATTAAATTTTAACGGGAAATCTTTGGTAAGTATGCTTGCTGGGACAAGCGTTTCGAAATTGAAAGAGTATGCGAAAGATGCTTATATTACAAGAATTATGCCAAATTTAGCCGTAGTTTATAAAAAGGGTGTAATAGCTTTTTACAGCGAAGATCCTAAGAAAGATACTATAAAAAGCATACTGGCACATCTTGGAAAAGTTTATGAGCTTGAAGAGAAACACTTTGATGCCTTTACAGCCATTGGTGGGTCTGGTCCAGCTTTTGTTGCGAGTATCGTAGAAGCTATGAGGCTTTCTGGTGTCTATATGGGTTTAAACAAAGACATGTCCTACGACTTAGCTATAGCTACCATAGAAGGGACTTTAGAGCTTTTAAAAGCTTACAACGAAGAAGATCTTGTTTTAAAGGTTAGCTCACCGGCAGGTACTACGATAGAGGGTATATACAACATAGAAAAATCTGGACTTAAAGGTATATTGATGGAAACTTTCATAAAAGCTTATCAAAAGTCTAAAAACCTATGATTAAGAGCATCAAAATAGAGTCTTATCTTCTTTTAAAATCTCAATACGTAGAGTTTAAAGAAGGTCTAAACGTTATTACAGGGGAGTCTGGAGCTGGTAAATCAATGCTAATGGATGCTATTAAGTTTTGTCTTGGGCTTTTAGCATCATCCTCTGACAATGCCTCTGTAGAAATAGAAATAAACGAGGATATAGTAAGAAGAGAAACAAAGGCAGGAAAATCTAAGTTTTACATAAACGGAATGACATCAAATCAAAGAACAGTCTTAGAGACATTTGGACAAAGCGTTATGTTCCAAGCTCAGTCTTCTCAATCAAAGATTTTTAAAAAGCATCATCAGTTGGAGATATTGGACAAGGATAAAGATATTCAAAGGAAAAAGAAAGAGTTTGTGGAATATTTTGATGCCTTAAAACAAAAAGAGGAGCTCTTAAAAGATTTGCTTTTCCAAAAAGAATCTTTAGAAAAAGAGATAGAAAAAAACAAAGAACTTATAGAGTCGTTAGAAGCGCTAAACTTAGAAAAGGATACTTACAACGATATAAAGTCAAAAGCAGAAGAGCTGCAGCACGCAGAAAAAATAAATACCTATATTCAAAATGTGTTGAACGCCTTAGAATACAGCGACCATAGTGCAATCTCTAAAATAAACTACTCCATATCCCAAATAAATCAAGCGCTTTCTTATAAAGAAGACTTACAAAAGGCTGTAGATAAATTAAATGCTTTGAAAGACCAGCTTTTAGAAACAGTATCTTTTATAGCGTCCTACAAAGCATACGTTGACATGGAGTTGATAGATAAGCTAAACGAAATCATATTTAACGTACAGTCCTTAGAAAGAAAATACAAGATGCCTTTTGAAAGGATGTTTGAGGTTAAGAAATCTTACAAAGAAAATATATCATCTCTAAAAGCCTTAAAAGAAAACATAGAGCACATGTTTAGAGAAATAGAGTATCTTAAAAAAGACACGTTAGAAAAAGCCAATGAGCTATCTAGTTTAAGAAAAGCAAAGGCTAAAGAGATAAGCGCTCTAGTAAACAACGTTTTAAAGCTTTTAAACTTAAAAGAAGCTTATTTTGACATAGATATAAAGCCAAAGGAGTTATCAAGAAACGGTATAGACGATATAACGTTTTTGTTTTCTTCTTATTCAAAAGAACATATGAAGGAATTGGCTGAAGTGGCCTCTTGGGGAGAAACATCGAGGATAGTTTTAGCTATATCTTCGGTGCTTGGAGATTATGAGACTTACGTATATGACGAAATAGACGCTGGGACTAGCGGAGAAGCTTCTATATCAATAGCCAAACTTTTAAAAGACATATCAAAAAACGCTCAAATAATTTGCATAAGCCACACTCCGGCAGTAGCCGCCGCTTCTTCTAACCACATATTGGTAAAAAGACAATCAAACGATATACACATAAAAAGCCTAACCAAAGAAGAAAGGATAGAAGAACTTTCAAGACTTATGGGTATTGTAAACGAAGACACAAAAAAGGGTGCAAAAAAGCTAATAGAACAGTTTTCTTAGTTTTTCACTAATATATCATGAACTTTTGATAGTATATTCCTATGAAACTTTACCATTTTGCAATAGTATTGTGTCTAACGGGTTTTCTTTTTTCTTGTGAAAAGCCAAAAACTAAACAAATAAGCAAGGGGATAAAATCACCAAACATAGCTTTATGCAAGGTAGTATACGGAGCTTACCAAGTAAAAACACCAATATACGGAGAGGTACAAAACCAAGCTGCCACTTATATAAGCTCACCAATCGGCGGTATATTAAAATCAGTTTACGTCAAAAATGGAGATTTTGTAAAAAAAGGGCAAGTTATAGCGACCTTGGATACAAAAGTTTTTCAAGATAAAGCGATGGCAATAGCCCAAGATATAGAGGCTTCTAAGAAAAAACTAAAATATTACATGTCTCGCTACGAGAGAGCAAAAAAACTATATAAACTCGGTTCTATGTCATATCAAGAGTATTCTCAAATAAAAACGGATTTGGCTTTGGCTCAAGGAGATCTTAACAGAAACATATATTTGAAAAAATCTTTGGAAGATGAAGCTTCTTATGGTATTGTAAAAGCACCTTTTGACGGAATTGTTTCTAACGTGCTTCCAAGCGGTAGCAATGTAAATCCCGGTTCCCCTATAGCGTTTATAAGCGCCAAGAAGCTTTATGGAGAGTTTTTCATACCTTTTAATATGAAAATCTCAAATACAGATAAAATTTTGTTTGAGAATAAACTATATCCTATAAACGCTTTTCAGGACGATAAATCAAGGTTAGCCGTAATATTACCTATATCTTCTTATGAAAATCCGGGAAACAGTTTAAAAGCTTTTATTGTAAAAACAATACAAGGACAAAGGATACCTTCAAAAGCTTTGGTCCTTTACAACAATAGACCAAGTGTTTTTGTAGAGCAAGGTGATAAAGTAAAAAATATACCTGTGAAAATATTAGGTAATATGGGACAATACTATGTGGTGTCTGGAGTCATTGGCGATAGCGTAGTTTGTAAAGGCGCCAAACTTCTAAAAGATGGTGAAAAAGTTAAATGAGAGCTTTTGTAAGCTTTGCTATAAAAAATAGATATGCATTTTTTATAATCTTTGGTGTATTGTCGGTACTTGGCTACATGCTATCTTTTAAACTACCGGAAGATATATTTCCAAATGTCGTATATCCAAGAGTCGTTATTACCGTAAACGCCAATTATGAGCCCATCCAAAAAACCCTATCAGATATTACAATACCGATGGAACAAGGAATAAAATCTGTAGAAGGAGTAACAGACGTAAGGTCAAGAACCGGGCCAGGTCTTGTTATGTTGAATGTATACTTTAGTCCACACACAAATCCGTATAGAGCTTATCAAATGATTATGTCAAAAATATCAGAACTTCAAATGGATATGGGGGTAAAGGCGAGTTTTGATGTAAGACTTATGGGGCCGAGTGCCTATTCTATAGCAGGTTATGCTCTAGTATCTAGAGAACTGCCCATAAACAAGCTTAGCAACATAGTAAGATATACGATAAAACCAGCCCTTTTGTCTATACCAGGTGTTTATGAAGTGGATATGGTAGGTGGTACTTATAGCACTATGGACGTGGTCCTAAATCCTTCCGTTATACAGAAATTAAATATACCTATAAGTGTAATCTTAAACGATATAAAAAGTTACACACAAAACCACTTCATAGGCGAATACAATCAGAAAAACTTTTCTATCTTAGTGTTTGGCGTTCAAACTCCACAAGACGAACAAGATATATTGAACATTCCAATATACTACAACAACCAAACTATAACTCTTGGTGACATTGCCTATGTGGTAAAAGGTCATTATCCTATGCTTTCTTACGTTAACGTAGACGGGTATCCTTCCACAGTTATATTTAACATACATAGGACCAACGACGCCAACGCCATAAAAATTGTAAATGAAGTAGATAAAACCCTTAAAACCTTGAAACTACCACCTCATGCTCATATTGTAAAATGGTTTGACGTCACAGATTTTATAAGCTCTTCTATAAGAAGCGTTATAGATGCCATTGTAATAGGGTCATTAATCACGCTTGTGGTAATAGCTCTTTTTCTAAACAACGTCAGACTTTCCCTTCTAACGGCTATAGTTATACCAGTAAGCATTTTATGTGCACTGCTTTTTATGTATATACTACATGGAAGCTTAAATCTCATGAGTCTTGGTGGTTTAGCAGCGTCTATCGGAGCGCTCGTAGACCACGCTATTGTGGTAATGGAAAACATAGAAAAAAATATAAATAAACCACGACCAAAGCTTGAATCTGTTATAGATGCATCTTCTGAAATCCTAAAGCCAATGACACTTGCAACGCTAACATCTGTAAGCGTATTTGCTCCTCTTTTTTTCTTATCAGGCATTATTGGTACATTTTTTAAAGAATTAGCTTTAGCTGTTATTTTGGCACTCTTAATATCTCAGTTTGTTTCCATGACAATAACCCCTTCCATAGCTTACATGGCTATACCAAAAGTCGTAAAACCAGAACCAAACTGGCTTTTAAAACTCACAAACGTTTATCAAAAAATTTTTTCTGGCTTTTACAAAAGAAAAAATTTAAGCATTTTAATAGTGGTTTTATTGCTTTTAACGTCGTTAGGTCTTTATAAAAGCATGAAAACCGGCTTTTTGCCAGAATGGGATGAGGGCATGTTTGTGCTTGACTTCACAGGACCATCTGGTGCATCTTCCCAAAACACATATCAGATAGTAAAACACATAGAAAAGATAGTAGCATCGATACCAGAGGTAAAACATTATTCGGTACGAATAGGTGCATCTTTAGGACAACCAAGAAACCCTACCAACAAGGGAGATATGCTTATTACCTTAAAAGATCACAGGACAAAATCTATTTTTGCCGTGATGAGAGAAATAAGAGAGAGAGTAGATGCGAAAGTACATGTTTTAAAAGAGTTTGATATGGCTCAGGTATTAAGAGACAGGCTTGGCGATATTACAGGGCAACATGCTCCTTTTTCGGTGGTAATACATGGCTCAGATCCAGAAACCCTTGTCAAGCTTGGTCAAGAAATAAGAGATAAGGTAGCTAAAGAACCTATTTTCAAAGAGGTAAATTTAAAAACGTTATTTTACGGACCTTATTATTATATTTCCTTGAAAAAAGATGCTTACTCCAACTACGGTATAACTTACGACGATGTGGTAAATACGTTAAAGCTCCATCTTTGGGGTATTACTCTTACAAATTATCTAAAGGGTCAAGAGCGAATATTTATAAGGGCTTACGAACCTTTCAATCCAAACGAAGAAACCATTGAAGATATAAACATATACTCTCCAAAAAAACATGTGTATATACCGCTTTCTTTGGTAGCAAATATAAGATTTGAAGAAAATGTGCCAGGTATTACAAGAAGAAATCTGCAAAATGTATCTGTTGTTAGGGTGAAGATGCACCATGAAGATTTAGCTCTTGGAATAAGGGTTTTAAAGAAGGTGTTGGATAAGATTGTTATGCCGCAAGGATATTACTACACTATAGAAGGTTTTTACAAAGAACAGCAACAATCTTTTAAAGAAATGTTTATAGTGATATCTTTCTCTGTGTTGATAGTTTTGGCGCTTTTAATATTTCAATTTGGATCCTTTTTGCAAGCTTTATCAGTTATTTTTGTGCTATCGTTGTCTGTAGTGGGAGTTTTTTTGGCTCTAATGATAACCAATAAACCCTTAGACGTTACGTCGTTTATGGGTATGCTTTTGGTGCTTAGCGTGGTTGTGAACAACGGTATTCTAATATTTGATTATTATAACAAAGAGTTAGAAGAAAACATATCACATAAAGAAGCTATGCTAAACGCTTGTAAAAAACGCTTTAGACCTATACTCATGACAATGGTTGCCGACGTGCTTGGGTTTTTGCCAATAGCTCTGGCTATCGGAAGAGGCACAGAAGTAATACAAAACATGGCAATATCCGTTATGGGGGGTCTTTTTATAGGTATGTTTCTTTCGCTTCTTGTCCTTCCAATCTTTTACACCACGCTAAGGGGTATATTCCTCAAGTTTAGAATTTCAAAAGAGCTGTGATGCTTCTACAAGTTTAAAGTTTGAACATACTTTTTAATCAAAAGCCTTATATCCATATTTCTCAATTTTTATTTATAATGTTTATATGGAATATCAAATTTTTATATACGAAATAGATAAGGATGTTTTAGAAGATTTACTTATAGAGGAGCCTTTTGGTTTTGAGATTTTAGAAAAAAAAGAAAATATATGGAAAATATCTACCGACAAAAAGATAGAAAACTTAGAGCCTTTAGAAATCAAGAAGATAAGCTATAGTGAGTTTGAATTCGGTGAGATAGAGCCTATAAAAGAAGATATTTTTGTGATAATACCATCTTACGCTATACCAATAAGAATTAAAAAAGGCATGGCCTTTGGAACAGGGCTTCACGAGAGTACACAGATTATGCTAACTTTGATGAAAGACTTTATAAACAAATACGATAGCGTGTTGGATGTAGGATGTGGTAGTGGTATACTTACAATTGCTAGCAAGCATCTTACAAACTCTTATGTAAAAGGAATAGATTTAGACCCCATAGCTATAAAAGAAGCTATAGAAAATGCAAAAAACAACAACATAAAAGACGTTTATTTTGAGGTATCAACACCTTTAGATATTCTAAAAAGAAGTTCTTTGGATAAAAAGACAAAGAAAGAATACATAAAAGACGAGTGTTTCTACGATTATTTTATTGGAGCTTACGATGTTGTATTGGCAAATTTAGAAATGCATATTTTTGAAAAAGAGCTTCCAAACATCGTAAAGCTATTTAAAAAATATCTTATAATATCAGGCATATACAAAGATGAGGATAAACTTATTAAAGATATGCTTAATAATCTAAACCTTAAAATCTTGAAACAAACTACAAAAAACGATTGGCATGGTTTTGTAATAGGGAATTGTTAAATGTTTTTGAGATTTTACAATAAAACAGCTTTTATATACAAAGGCAAAAGCATATCTTACAAAGAACTAATTGAAAAAGCCGAATTTTACAGTGCAGCTATAGATATAATGCCAGGAGATAGGGTTGTCATATTCTCAGAAAATAAGCCAGAATGGGCTTATGCCCTTTTTGGTATATGGAGAAGAGGGGGTATAGCAGTACCCATAGACCATATGGCTTCTGAAGAAGAAGTAGCGTTTATTATTCAAGATGCAAGACCAACTTATGCTTTCGTATCCAAAGAGCTAAAAGATACTTTTGCAAAAGCTGTAAAAAGACATAGGTATAAGGTAGAGGTTATAGACATAGAAGATTTTATACCTTTCCAAGATCCTAAAGAACCCATCACAAACATTTCTGAAGATATAGCTCTTTTGCTTTATACCTCTGGTACTACTGGACAACCTAAAGGCGTTATGCTTACATTTGGAAACCTTCAATCTAACGTAGAGGCTATAGCCAAAGAAAACATAGCTTCTTCAAAAGATGTTACAATAGCCCTTCTTCCGTTTCACCATGCTTACCCTCTTATGGTATCTTTATTGGTGCCAATTTATCTTGGAGCTACAATTATATTTAGCGAAAGTCTTTCTTCTAGTTCTTTGATAAATTTAATAACTGCCAACAAAGTAACTGCTCTCATTGGAGTACCAAAGCTTTACAAAATATTACACGACAAGATATTTGGAGAGATAAACAACATCCCTGTAGCAAAAAAGCTTTTTTCCCTTGTGGATTTTGTTGGTAGTCCCAAGCTTGGTAAAATTATTTTTAAAAAAGTCCACAAAAGCTTTGGAGGCAGCCTCAGATATTTTATAAGCGGTGGTGCAAAGTTAGATCCAAATGTGGCCCACAACCTTTATATGCTTGGTTTTGATGTATTGGAAGGGTATGGTCTTACTGAAACATCTCCTATAGTAAGCTTTAATGTACCAGGTAGTATAAAAATAGGTTCTGTTGGAAAGCCAATACCCGGTGTTGAGGTGAGAATAGCGGAGGATGGCGAGGTGTTGGTAAAAGGGAAAAATGTTATGAAAGGTTATTGGCAAAGACCAGACCTTACAAGTGAAGCTATAAAAGACGGCTGGTTTTATACTGGTGATATAGGTTATCTAGACGAAGACGGCTATCTTTATATAGTAGGTAGAAAGAAAGAACTTATAGTACTTGAAAACGGCAAAAAAGTAATTCCAGAAGAAATTGAAAACCTCATTCTTTCTAAAAGCGATATAGTAAAAGAAGTAGCTGTTATAGAACAGAATGGACATCTACATGCCATAATAGTACCAGATTTCGACTTAGTAAAAGAAAAAGGTATATTAAATCTAAGAGAATACATCACATGGGAAGTGATTGACAAAGTAAATAGAGAATTGCCTTCTTACAAAAACATCACAGATTTTACCATAAGAGAGGAAGAGCTTCCAAAAACAAGGCTTGGAAAAATAAAGAGATTTTTGTTAAAAGCTCAAGATAACGCACAACTAAAAGAACAAGTGCAAACTCAAGTGCAAACTCATAAAAAAGAAAACAAGCCAATTGGTATCTTGACAGAACAAGAGGGAATATTGCTTGATTATTTAAGGAAATACAAAAGTGATATATCTCCTAAAGATCACATAGAAATAGACCTTGGCTTGGATTCTTTGGATAAGGTGGAGCTTTTAAGCTTTTTGGATAGAACGTTTGGTATACAAATACCCGAAAAGGAGCTTTCTAAATATTTATCTGTAGAGCAATTAATGAACTTAGTATCAGACAAAGAAGCCAAACAAACAAAAGAAGTAAACTGGCACGATATACTAAGCGAAACCGCTCCCGCTGAAACTTTAGAATACAAAGACGAGGTTTTAGTATACGGTTCTTATTTGTTAAAACAAATTTTTAGGATTTACTTTAGGTTCCAAGTGGAAGGCTTACCAAATCTACCAAAAGAAAATCCATTTATCATAGCACCAAATCATGCCAGTTATTTAGATGGGTTTTTAATAGCAGCTTCGTTGCCAAAAGAGTTAATAAAAGATACATATTTTGTAGGAGCAAAAGAATACTTTGAAGGCAAGTTTGGGGCTATCGTTGCCAAATATTTTCATGTTATAACAGTGGACACTCAATCAAGCGTTAAAGAAACGCTTGTAAAATCTGCAGCTGTTTTAAAAAGCAAGAAAAATTTAGTTATATTTCCAGAGGGAGCTAGGACTAGAAATGGTAAACTACTTCCCTTTAAAAAAGGTGTGGCTATATTGAGCAAAGAACTCAAGGTGCCTATTGTACCAACAGCTATAAAAGGGTCTTACGAGGCTATGAAAATAGGTGATTTATTCCCAAAACCAAAAAAAATAATTTTAAGATATGGATGGCCTATCGTAGATTACGAGTTTTCTTACGATGAAATCATAGGAAGACTGGAAGAAGCAGTGCAATCCCTTCTTGATTTACCTTAATAGATAGTTTTGGCTTTTAGTAAAGGCTTATCTTATTTATGTGCTATAATATATATTCTAACTAATGTTGCGGAGGTTTTTATGAAAGTTTTAATCACCGACCCAATATCTCCAAAAGGCGTAGAGATTCTTAAGAAAGAATTTGAGGTGGATTATTATCCTGAAATCAAGTTTGAAGAGCTCTTAGAAATAGTTGGAAATTATGATGCAATAGTAACAAGAAGTAGAACACCAATTACTACCGAGCTTTTAGAAAGGGCAAAAAATTTAAAAGTAATAGGAAGGGCAGGGGTAGGTGTAGACAACGTAGATATAGAAACCGCTTCTAAAAAAGGTATTTTGGTGTGTAATACACCAGGGGCAAACACTATAGGTGCTACCGAACTCACCATAGGACACATGATAAATGTCATAAGAACTATACACAAAACCCACAATACAATAATGGACTATAGATGGGAAAGACATAGTTTTATGGGTATTGAGCTTTTTGGAAAAACATTAGGAATAATAGGTTTAGGAAACATAGGCTCTCAAGTGGCAATAAGAGCAAAAGCTTTTGGAATGAAAGTGGTTGCCTATGATCCTTATATACCAAGAGAAAAAGGTGATAGGTTGGGAGTAAAGCTATACGACGATTTGGATGAAATGCTTGCAATATCTGATGTTGTAACCATACACACCCCGCTAACCCATGAAACAAAAGGAATGATAAACAAAGAGCGCATTGCAAAGATGAAAGACGGTGCTATAGTGATAAACTGCGCAAGGGGTGGCATCATAGTAGAGTGGGATTTGATAGAAGCTCTTAAAAGCGGAAAACTATACGGAGCTGGTATAGACGTTTTTAGCAAAGAACCACCGCCAAAAGAACTTGTCGATGCTTTTAAAGAATGTAAAAACGTATCGTTGAGCGCTCACATAGGGGCAAATACCTATGAATCCCAAGAAAACGTAGGTATCATAATAGCCCAGCAAGTAACAAAAGCTTTAAAAGGACAACCTGTAGATTACGTGGTAAACGCACCTTTCCCAGATATATCCGTTATAACTCTTATAAAACCGCACTTAGATTTGGCTGAAAATATGGGAAGTTTTGTAGCTCAGCTAAGCACCGACGGTATAAAGAAGATAAAAGTAGAGGTTATAGGAGACTTGGCCCAAAACTCAAAACCTGTAGTAGCAGCCGTACTAAAAGGTGTTTTAAAGAGTATAACGGATTACCCAGTAAATATCATAAATGCTACATATCTTGCAAAAGATTACGGCATAGAGGTAGAGGAAATAGCAAGCGAAGAATCTCAAGATTTTAAACATTATATAAAAATAACCGCTTACGGAGATGTGCAAGAGAAGGTTGTAGGTGGTAGTCTAATAGAAAATCAAATACCTCGTATCTTGCAAATAGATAGATTCTATGTGGATGTAGAGCCAGAAGGTGTTATGCTTGTGTTTGAAAATAAAGACGCGCCCGGGGTAATAGGCACTATAGGGTCTATCTTAGGTCAAGCCAATGTTAATATAGCTGGTTTTAGATTAGGTAGAGAGAAAAAAGGCGGATTGGCATTAGGAGTACTCAACCTAGATTCTAAAGTAAGCGATGAGGTGTTAGAAAAGCTTAAAAGAATACCACAAATTATCTCTATGAAGCAGGTAATCTTATGATACTGGTACAAAAGTTTGGTGGTACATCCGTTGGATCTATAGAGCGCATAGAAAATGCCGCCAACAAAGTTATAAATGCTATAAAAAAAGGCTACAAGCCTGTGGTAGTGTCTTCAGCCATGTCTGGTGAGACAGAGAGGCTTATAAAATTAGCAAAAGCCATAGAAGAGCATCCAAGCTATAGAGAGTTAGACCAACTTATATCTACTGGTGAGCAGCAAGCCATAGCCCTTTTTGCTCTTATGCTTATAAAAAAAGGGTATGATGCTATGAGTTTGTGCGGTTGGCAAATACCTATAGAAACAGACGATGTGCATTTTAAAGCCAACATTAAAAATATAAACACAAAAAAGATTTTTGAGCTTTTAGAAAAAAATATAATACCGGTAGTGGCCGGTTTTCAAGGTATAGACGAGCATGGAGATATAACCACCTTAGGAAGAGGTGGATCTGACACTACTGCGGTGGCTTTAGCTGGATATCTAAGAGCAGATTGTGAGATATACACAGACGTGAATGGGGTTTATACCACAGATCCTCGTATTGTAAAGCATGCTAAAAAGATAGATTACATATCCTATGAAGAAATGCTTGAGATGGCGTCTTTGGGTGCTAAGGTTATGCAGATAAAGAGTGTTGAGTTTGCAGCAAAATTTGGATCTCGTATACATGTTAGATCTTCTTTTGAAGAGGCTGAAGGCACTTGGATAGTACCGGAGGAAGAAATTATGGAGAAAAAAGCCGTAAGAGCTATAACCGCCGATGTCAACGAGTCTAGAATTACTATAACCCACATACCAGATAAACCTGGTATAGCTGCTGAGATTTTTAAGAGCTTAGGAGAGTCTCACATAGTGGTAGATATGATTGTCCAAAACGTCTCTGTGGATGGGTACACCGATATGTCTTTTACTGTAAACAAAAACGACGCTCACAAAGCAGAAGAAATTACAAAAAAATTGGCTAAACAACTAAACGCCAGAGATGTGTTAAGAGATGACGATGTAGCCAAGATATCTGTGGTAGGTATAGGTATGAAAAGCGCTTACGGCATAGCTGGACGTATGTTTGAAGTACTTGCCTCAAACAACATAAATATAAAAGCTATTTCTACTTCAGAGATAAAAATATCTTGCCTTATAGACGAAAAGTATACAGAGCTTGCTGTTAGAGCTCTTCATGAGGAGTTTATAGAAAAAGATGAGCCTTGATAAAAAAAGAGCTAAAGAGATTTTAGACGCTTTTAAAAGCCTAAAAATTGTCGTAGTGGGCGATGTGATGCTCGATCATTATCTTTTTGGCAACGTTGAAAGAATATCTCCAGAAGCTCCAGTACCGGTGGTAGAAGTACTATCAGAAGAGTATAGACTTGGTGGAGCTGCAAACGTTGCCAGCAACTTAGCCTCTTTGGATGTGCAGACTTCTTTGTGTGGTATAGTAGGCAATGACAATGCAAATATTATAATGTCTAAAAGATTAAAAGAACTAAACATAGAGAATTTAAATATTATCTCAGACAAACCCACTACTCAAAAGACACGCATAATAGCATCTCATCAGCAACTTATAAGGATAGATTGGGAAGATAAGACTCCGTTTTTAGATTTTAAAATTATATTGGATAGGCTTCCAAAGGATGTGGACGGTATTATTGTATCAGATTATGCAAAAGGTACAATCACGGAAAACCTTTGTCAGGCTTTGACAAAATATTATACTTTCGTTTCAGCAGACCCAAAGCCCCATCACAAAAATTTTTACCGTAATCTATCTGTGATAACTCCAAACGAAAAAGAAGCCAAGGCTATGTTAAACGAAGAGGATATATTTACTCTTGGCAAAAGCCTCAAAGCTGAATTAAATCTTAAATATCTAGCTATAACGCTTGGGCCAAAGGGTGTTGCTTTTTTTGAAGACGATGCTATTCATACTTACAGCGCAAAGGCAAAAGAGGTTTACGATGTAACAGGTGCTGGTGATACGTTTTTAGCGGTTTTGACTGCAGCTTTGTTAGCTGGTGCTAAAACTAACGAAGCCTGCGAGCTTGCCAACACCGCTGCTGGTATAGTTGTATCAAAAATAGGTGCTGCTTCTACCACGAAAGAAGAAATATTGGAAAATCTTTAAAATAGACCACCGAATCCCCAATAACTTGACATCTCTTGTAAAAATTCTAAAAGCTCAGATATATTTTTACACATACCTTGATAACAGCAAGTTTGGTCACCATCTTTGAAATTTATATCTATAATACCATCTTTTCTTACTATTAGCTCAGCATCGATGCCTTTGGACTCGTATATACCAAGAAATCCGTAATCCATAGGAAACCATACAAACATATCCAACCTGAGTATGTTTTCCAGATCTTTATAAAAGTAGGTAATAGCGTTTGTTTTAAATTCATACAAAACACTTTCGCAAGCCATTGTATAAATGTAATAAATAAAAGCTTCAAAAGACTTGATTTATATCAATATAAAAATATCTTTATTTCATAAAAAATTAACATTCTTATGGCAAAATAGAATGTTATGAAGCTAAAAAAAATAAAAGGTATTGTTTTTGGTTTTTTGGTATATGGGCTTTTAGCATCAAAACCTTCTTTTTCACAGGAAAAGCCGTTAGAGCTAACGCCTGCCCAAGCAGTTTCTATTTTTATACACAACAACTACAACGTTTTAATAGACAAATACAATATAGACAAAGCCTATGCAAACTACCTTGAATCAAAAGCTCACACAAATCCTACTGTATATATGTCTAGCACTCAGCACGAAATAAGAAATGGAGAGTTAAGAAGCAGAGATTCTACATCAAACATAGG
>NZ_JBMFST010000035.1:0-16003 GCF_049967395.1 Hydrogenobaculum sp.
TTTAAAAGATAAAGAAAATATAAAATAGTCAAGTGAAATTGTAATGAAAAAATAAAATTTTTATAAAAATGTTAAATGATATTTACTTTATAGTTTAGAAATAATCGTAAGTAAATCTACCGTAAAGCAAAATAGCTGAGTAAAATCATTTTATATATAAAAATTTTTTTATATAATGAAATATAACTTTTGAAGGAGGTAAGTAACAATGGAAGGCAAAAAGATTAAGGATGTTAGCGAGTTAAAACAAACCGAAGACGGCGTTGTCATAGAGATAAAAGAAGATGTTGACCCACAAAAGATAGGACAAATAGTAGAAAACTGTAAAGCTGGGAAGTGTGAGTGTATGAGCAATGAAATGAAGGCTCGTGTTAGTTTTATGGATTTTAAAAACGAAAACGGAAAGCTTAGCATAGAGCTAAAAGGCGATATATCTAAAGAAGACATAGAAGCTTCTATGGAAAAGTCTAAAGTAATAGTAAAATGACTCAAAAAGATTTAAGACTTATATTTTACGCACTTTCTGATGATATAAGACTTGAAATTGTAAAAATAGTTATGTTAAAAAAAGAAGTATGTGTGTGTAGTTTTATGAGCTATTTTGATATGTCACAACCGCGCATTTCTTTTCATCTTAGAATTTTGAAAAACGCTTCTATACTAAAAGCTAGAAAAGAAGGTAAATGGACGTATTACTCCTTAAACGAAAACAACGAAATTATAAGAGTTTTGAAGAAATTTATATTGGAAGGTGTAGAAATAAAAGATATAGACAACATGTACTGTGAGGTAAAATCATGAACATAGCTTTTATATGCGTCGGAAACTCCTGCAGAAGTCAAATAGCAGAAGGCTACGGAAAGTATTTTTTAAAAAACCACAATGTATATTCGGCTGGCTTAAACCCCCAAAAAGCTATACACCCATTGGCTATAGAGGTAATGAAAGAAGATGGTATAGATATATCAAGTCAATATCCGAAATCCCTTGAAGATATTCCTCTTAATAGTTTAGATATGTATATAACTCTTTGCGATGAAGAAGCGTGTCCAAATATACCAAACGTAAAACATTTGCATTGGGGTATAAAAGATCCAGCCAAGACAAACGATATTAACATATTTAGAGAAGTAAGGGATATAATAAAAGAAAGGATTAAAGGTTTATTGTATGAAATTGAAAGCTAAAATTTTACTGTTCAACCTTTTTATAAGTGTTAGCTCGTTTTCTCTTAGCTTGGATAAAGCCATAGAGCTTAGTTTAAAGCACAACAACAATATACTAAAAGCTAAAAACAACATATATATAAAACAACAACGGCATAAGCAAGCGATAGTCTCAAAATTTGGTGAAGTAGAGTTAAACACCGATGTCTCTAAATACAACACCCCAAGGCTTCTTATACCTTTTGTACCAAAGCTACCTCTTTCTCCTAGCTCAATTCCACCAAGTGCTTACAATATGACAACCGTGTCAGTATCTTACACAGTTCCTCTTTTTACAGGTTTTAAGCTTTTACGAAATATAAAAATATCTGATTTAGCTTCAACGATTGCGAAATACAATTACCATCTTACAAAAAGACAGATAGTATTTAACGTATATTCTTTATATATAAATGGTATTATTCTTAAAAAAGAGCTTTTGGCTGAAGAAAAAAGGCTCAACGCTCTGCAAGAGTTATATAAAGATGTAAATCTTGGAGTCAATCTCGGCAAATTTGCTCCTGTGGATTTAATGAAGGTTCAATACGAGTTAGCTCTTACAAAATCTACTATAAAAACAATAAAAGACAACATAAACACAGTTAAGGCATCTCTAAATACTTTGACAGGCTTAGACTCTATAAGCTGGCATTTTGAACCTATAAAAATTCAAGAAGAACACTTTAAAAGCTTAAAAAATCTTATAGACATCGCTTTAAAAAATAGATATGAGCTAAAAATGGCAAAAGAAAACGAAAAAATAGCTAAAAACAAACTGTTTATAGCAAAAACCTCTTATTTGCCAAATATATACTTTAACTACACGTATACAAAAATAATAGGCGGTGGAGCAGAAGAACCTCAATGGAGTTATAACCTCATGGCTTCAATGCCTATATTTGATTTTGGAAAAAGATACTTTGATATACTGTCTGCCAACAAAGAATATCTAAACACAAAAAGAGATTACGATCAAACGCTTCTTAACATAAGAAAAGAGGTTGTGGAAGCGTATTCAAAGCTAAATTCTGCAAAAGAAAATCTTGAAGCTTCTAAAAAAGCCCTTTCTTACGCAAAAGAGGTTATGAGAATAGAGGAACTAAAGTATAAAACAGGAGCAGGGGATATGTACGATACGCTTTTAGCTATATCGAATTACTACAACACGCTTGCCAACATGTACAAAGATAAATACACATTATACCTTGTTCAAAAATATATGGATTACGTTTTAGGAGAAAAATTATGAAAGGGAAGGCTATTGGTATATTAATCGGTCTAAGCATAATAGTTTTAGCTATCTATGCTTTTATAAAAAGAAAAGAGTATATAGAAGCTGAAAAAGCAGCAAAGGCGTATCCTATCGTATTAAAAAGGACAACGACACAAGAGGGGAAAATAGCTGATAAAGAGGTATTTTTAGGAAAATTTGAACCAAAAGATGAAGCTAGCATATCATCAAGGGTAAGCGCATATATTTTGTACGTAGCAAAAGAAGGAACAAAAGTAAAAAAAGGAGATTTACTGGTAAAGTTAGATAATTCTAATATAGTAGCCAATATAAATGCTCTAAGAAACAACCAGCAAGCCCTTTCTTTCCAACAGCAGTCTTTAAAGAAAAATTTAGGCGCTTTAATGGTGAAATATCAAAACCAGAAAAAGATTTTTCAAAGAGACAAGGTACTTTACGAGAATAAGGCTATCTCAGAAGAGGCTTTTGAAAAATCTCAAGATTTATACCAAGAGGCTAAAGCTCAGTACGAGTCTACTATAAAACAAATAGAAGGGTTGTCTCAATCAATAGCCGCCGTTGGCAATCAAGCTAAAAGTTTAGAAGATGATTTAAAGTATACAAACATAGTTGCTCCTTTTGATGGTGTCGTATCTAAGCGCTATTTAAAAGAAGGGGATTTGGCGATACCTGGCAAACCCATAGTTGATTTAGAGGGCACAAGCGGTAAGTATGAAATTTATGTAGATGTGCCAGAAAGCTTTATAAAGTATGTAAAAGCAGGAGATGAAGAAACTATAAAATTAAACGGAAAAATCCAAAAGGCAATTGTAGAAACTATTATACCAAAAGCCCAAAACAACATGGTGACGATAAAACTCTACACAAATTCAAACAATATAAACGCCGTACCAGATATGTATATAAAAACATATTTAACAAAAGGGTTTTGTGAAGGCACCATTATACCAAATGATGCTGTGAACCACACCTCAAAAGGCTATTTTGCGCTTGAGATTGTAGACAACAGAGTCCATTGGGTTAAATTTACACCAAAAGCAAGAAATAGTAAATATTTTTGTACAAAAGATATACCACCAAACGTAGAACTTGGCTTAGCAAACAGATCAGAGATGCTATCTATTCAGGAAGGTGAAAAAATAGAGGTATATAAATGATAAATTATTACCTTAAAAAACCTCATGTAGTATTTGCTGGGCTTATTTTGGCTCTTTTTCTTGGTATAATAGGTTATTTTTCTTTGCCAAGAGACCTTTTCCCACCTTCTGATAGGCCTCAAGTAGCAGTTGTAACAGTAGAACCAGGAGCATCTGCTAAATATGTAGCTGATCACGTTAGCTCTGTAATAGAAAGAGAGCTGTATACCATAGATGGAGTACGAAGAGTTTATTCTGTTTCCCAAGATGGACTTTCTGTGGTAACAGCAGAGTTTCATTATGGCAAAAGTATTGGCCAGGCAGAAACAGATGTAGCAAACTCTATTACAAAAATTAAAAGTTTATTGCCATCGGATATAAAAGAACCTGCCATATACGAAATTACCTCTTACACTCCTCCCGTAGTAGTTCTAGGGGTTTGGCCTAAGAAGGGTTCCAATTTATCATTAGGTGATGTAAGATATATAGCAGAAAACTATATAAAACCATCTCTTTTAAGAACCGGCGTAGTCTCAAACGTGGATGTTTTTGGCGGCTATCAAAAGGAAATAGATGTAGAAATAAATCCTATAAAACTAGCAGCTTACAACCTAACCCCTTCAGATGTTATAGATGCTATAAAGTTTGCCAACAAAGATGTGCCAATGGGAATAGTTCTAAACAAACACTCCCAATACGTATTTAAATTAAAAACAGAGGCAAAAACTTTAAATCAAATTAAAAATATATACATAACTCCAAATGTGATGTTAAAAGACGTTGCCACCGTAAAATACGGTATAGAAGACCCACGGTCTATGTACAGAGCAAACGAACATCAAGCTATAGCACTAGCCATAGAAAGACCTTATGGAGGAGCTGCCCTTACTACTATAAACGCAGTTTATAAGCTTTTGCCAAAATTAAGAAATGAATTTCCCGAGCTAAACATACAAGTAGCAGATTCTCAAAAAAGGCTCATAGAACTTTCCAATACAAATATGTTTGAGGCTTTAAGAGATGCCATAATATTTACTTCTTTGGTAATTTTTATATTTTTAGCAGATTTAAGGATGACTCTTATTTCAGCTATGTCTATCCCTTTTGTCTATGCTGCTACCATAGGTGTTATGTGGATACTTGGAATAGAATTTAATTTAGTAACTCTAACAGCCATAATACTTGCACTCGGCATGCTAGTGGATGATGCCATAGTGATACTTGAAAATATAGAAAGGCATTACGTTGAGCTTCACAAAAGTCCAATACAGGCAGCTGTAGATGGTACTAAAGAGGTTATGCTTGTGGTATTTGCTGGGACATTGTCTACTTCCGTAGTGCTTTTACCACTTCTATTTGTAGGTAGCTATCCAGAGCGTATCTTTAGACCTTTGGCTGGGACTCTTATAATAGCTGTTTTGGTATCTTATATAGTGTCTATAACATTTATACCTATAGTTAGTACAAGATTTTTAAAATCGGAGACAAAAAAGCTCCCATTTGAGGCTTTTATAAACAATGTTGTAGAAAAAGTTTTAAACCCTTTAAAGAACTTTTATATAAGCTGGAACGCTCTTATGATAAACAACAAAATAGCTATGAGGATTTTCATGATACTTGGGGTGCTGCTTTTTGTAATAAGCCTAAGAGATATTATGCCGCTAGAGGGAAGAGACCTTATGCCACCTATGGATACAGGTATCGCTATAGCAAAAATCACTTTTTACCCAAATACCTCTATATATCAAGTAGATAAAGAAACAGCTAAGATAGAAAAATTCATATATAGCCTAAAATCAAATAACATATACGTGACAAAGACAATATCAACCGCTATCGGCACAGAGCCAGGGGTTTTTACAATAGGTGGTGGTACGCCATACCAAGTATCAATGACTATACATTTTGTAAATCGTTTTAAAAGAACAAAAACTTTGTGGCAGTTAGAAGATGAGATTAGAAATTTCATACATAAGCTACCGGATGTAGAATATGCAAACGTTTACGATTATGGGGCTACCGCTGTTTCTTCTATAACGGCAAATCTTGATGTTACGCTTTTTAGCCCTTCTTTAAAAGCCTTAAACGAAACGGGTAGCGAAATTATGAAAGTGCTTGCCCATACAAAGGGACTAAAATCTTATTCAAGATCTTGGGACATGAATGCCATAGAGTACGATTTTAAAATAGATAAGCAAAAGTGCGCTTTTTATCATACTACACCTTTTAACGTAGCTTCTCAAGTAGCTCAAGGGTTAAGCGGCGTTGTATCTTCTGTCTTTACTATACCAAATCAAACTGGTTATCTTATAAGGGTTATAGCTTATAATCACGATAGAGACAAAATTGGTAAGTTTAAAACCTATCCTATAAAAACGCCTGATGGTTTTATACCTTTAGAGGCGTTTGGACATTTTGTCGTAAGTCATCAGCCTACGCTTATTACAAGGCAGGCCATGGAATACACGCTTGACCTTTACGGCTATAGGTCCACATATCCAATCACCCATATAATGGATAGCTTCTATAGAGAGTTTAAAAAATTTCATATAAAATTGCCACCAAACGTAAAAATGGAGCAAACTGGTGATATATCAATGATGACGGATGCCATGGGAAGGATGGCAAAGGCTATAGGTATAGGTATAGTGCTTCTTTACCTTGTTTTGGTTCCTGTATTTGGTTCTTGGCGTTCACCGCTTGCCATAATGCTTGCAATACCTCTAGGTGCAATAGGTGGTGCTTGGGCTTTACTCATAATGGACAAACATGGTTCTTTGCCTGCTATTATGGGTTTTGTGCTTTTAGGAAGCATAATTGTCAAAAATTCAATACTTTTGATAGATTTTATTCAAGAAAGACAAAAAGAAGGCATGAATCTAAAAGAAGCCATATCAGAAAGCATAAGACTAAGGACAAGGCCGGTTTTAATGACAGCTTTTGGAACCGCCGTTGGTATGATACCAATAGCTTTGGAATGGGCTATAGGACTTGAAAGATTGGCACCTCTTGCGGCTGTGGCTATAGGCGGTCTTCTAATAGGTACATTTTTAAGCTTGGTTTATGTACCTACTTTTTACTATTTACTTTCCAAAAAGCCTAAAAACGATGAAAGGTAAATTTTATATACCAATAGCTTTATCTATTTTAATTTCTATATTAGCTTTTATAGAAGCTTTTGAGGAAAGTATAAGATATCGTACAATGTTTTATTTAGATACAGTAAATTATTATGCTGGATATGTATTTTTGTTTGTTTATATAATACCTTTGATAATAATATTGTTTAATATAAAAAGCTTAAAAGAACAGAAAGCTTATCCTATAACTATATTTTACAGTATAGTGGGTCTTGTGTTGAGTATTTTTATAAGCGTAAAAAAAGCTAACGAGCTTCTTGATTTTATCGTGAAATACCATCCTTACATATATATCTTACCAATGTTAATAATAGCTGTTAGTTTAAAAAAGCTAAATAAAAAGTTTTTCTTGCTCACGCTTTTTATAATATTGATATATACAGCTTTTCTAATAAAATATTTAAAATTACCCCATATTTATATAAATTTTTCGTCTTCATATACGAGATTGATCATCACTTATTTAATCCTTATGCTTCTACAATTAATAACTTATAATAAAAGTAAATGGAAAGAGCCGAAATAGTAAACTATTTATATTTTGTAATAAAATATAGCATATCTATATTTGCGATACTAAATCCTTTCGGTGCTTTACCGGTATTAGTTAGTTTAACTGCTGGTTATTCAAAGGAAGATATAGCTTACGTAGTTAGAAAATCTTCTATGTACGCTGGTTTTATATTGATATTTTTTGTAGTATTTGGAGATATTCTTTTTGAAATATTTGGTATAGGTATTGATGCTTTTCAAATAGGTGGTGGTATAATTCTTGCTTTTGTTTCTATGAATATGATTTTTGGACAACCACATAAAGAAAGGGCTTCTAGTCAGGACTTGACAGAAGTAGAGCAAAAAGAAAACATATCGGTAGTACCATTAGCAATTCCACTACTTTCTGGGCCAGGAGCTATAAGCACTGTTATAACTATAGCATCATCAGCCCACACTTTTCTTTACCACGCACTCTTGGTTTTATCAATAGGAATTGCTTGTTTTGGAGTATTTTTGGTTTTTAAAAGCTCTGATAAAATTACAAGGTTGTTGGGAAGGATTGGTATAAATGTACTGTCAAGACTTATGGGGGTGCTTTTGATGGCTTTAGCAATGCAGTTTGTGATAAAAGGTTTACTTTTAGCTTTTCCTGTTTTAAGAAAATGAATGAACATTCTATGTTATAATATTTTCTATGAAAAGGTTATCCTCGTTAGAAAAGATTCAATACGCTAATATTTTATCTATAGTAATTTTTACTATATCGTTGGCGGTAGAAGTTTACCAATATGGGCTTTTCGATGTTGCCAGAATATTGAATATTTTCAACTTTTTAGCGGCTTGGTTTATATTCGTAAATATAAGGAAAGTTCAATCGTTTATAAAAGATACTGCCAGTGTATTAAAACAAGCTTCCGATGGTGAGCTAACAAATAGAATAACCACTCATGATGCTGGTGAATTAGAGTTATTAAGAGATAGCGTAAATAGCTTGTTGAATCAAATAGAAAGCTTTATCATAGATTTAACAAATATAATAAAAGCTGCATCTAGTAAAAATACCGATGTAAAAATAGACGAGTCTATATTCAAAGGTAGTTTTTCTGAGGTAGCAAAAGGATTTAAAGAGCTTTTAAATTTAATAGATGAAAACGAAAGATTTATGGAAAGAGCAAGATTTTCTCAAGAACTTTCTAAAATAGGTGGAGGAATATCTTCTAATCTAAAGTTAATAGAAAAAGACATAAAAAATATATTTAACAAGTTAAACGTAATAAAAGACCAAAGTGCCCAAACATCTCAGCTATCAAAGGATGCTACCAAAGATGTAGAGGATGTAGTAAAAGATTTACAAAACATTTTAGAAGATATTAAAAATTCGAATGAGTCTATACAAGCTCTTATATCTAAAACAGAGAGTATAACTAAGATATTAAGCGTTATAAGAGAGATTGCTGATCAAACAAATATGTTGTCTTTAAATGCTGCAATAGAAGCAGCTCGTGCAGGTGAACAGGGAAGAGGCTTTGCAGTGGTAGCAGAGGAAGTAAGAAAGCTATCCACAAAAACTCAGAAAGCTACAGACGATATTGCGAAAGTTATCACAGAACTTCAAATATACAATAAAGAAGCTAGCAACCGCATTGACGAGATGATAAAAAGCGCATCCCTTTCTACAAAGTCAATATATAAATTAAAGGATGTGATAGAAGAATTTGATAAATCCGCTGAATACAACGCAAATCTTGTTTTATATTTATCAGACGTAGCCGGTATGCTTTCTAAAAAGATAAGCCATATAATTTTCAAGCATCAAACCTTCACATCGGTATACATCAACAAACTAACTTTTGATTATAAAGATGAGAACAGCTGTGAATGCGGTATATGGTATAACTCAGAAAATGCAAATAGATTTAGAAAATATAACGAGTTTAACGTCATCGGCGAGCTTCATAAGGAATTTCACAATCTTGTTTACGATATTGTGTCTAAAATAAACAAAGGTGAAGATCTATTTAATTATAAGGAACAACTTTTAGATACGTTAAATAGATTAGAAAATCTAAGTAGAGAAATGTTTGAGTATACTGATAAAATTGTAGAAAATGAAGAAAAAGAAATGCTTATTAGTGAAAAAATTTAATAGCTTTTCGGATAAAAATACATTATATTATTATATATGCTTACAGAAGAACAGTTGAATGAGCTTAAGAATATGCTAATAGAGCAAAAAAATATGATAATAGAAAGATTGGAAAAACAAATAGACGATGTAGAAGATGTCACTTTTTCAGGTGGAGATGAGTTAGACAGAGGAGGACTTGAAGGTTCTAGGCTTTTACGATATAGAACTACCGATAGAGAAACGAAACTACTTAAAAAAATTGAATATACGCTAGCTAAGATAGAAAACGGTACGTATGGATATTGTGAAATATGTGGAACAGAGATACCCTACGAGAGGTTGAAAGCAAGGCCAGTCACAAGCATGTGTATAAAGTGCAAAGAGTTAGAAGAGGAGAATGAAGATGGATAATTGGATGTTTCCGCGTATCAAAAATTTACCGCCATACGTATTTGCTGTTGTAAATGAGCTTAAAACAAATATGCGAAAAAATAACGAAGACGTTATAGATCTGGGTATGGGAAATCCAGATTTACCGCCAAACCAAGATGTTATAGACAAACTCTGTGAGACTGCGAAAAAGCCGGATGTACATGGTTATTCAGCATCAAAAGGCATACCAGGTTTAAGGAGAGCTATAGCAAATTTTTATAAGAAAAGATACGACGTAGATTTGGATAAAGATAAAGAAGTTGTAATGACAATGGGAGCAAAAGAAGGCTATTCCCATCTTATGCTTGCTATGTTATCGCCAGGAGACAGTATAGTGGTAAGCAATCCAACATACCCCATACACTATTATGCACCTATTATAAGCGGAGGTAACGTGATAAGCATAAATATAGAAGAACCTGATTCAGAAGATTTTGAGAACAAATATCTTGAAAATCTGTATAATTTAGTTAAAAATAGTTTAAAAAAGCCGGTAGCCATAGTGCTTAGCTTTCCTCACAATCCTACAACGGCTACTGTTAGTCTCGAATTTTTCAAAGAGGTGGTAGCTTTTGCAAAATCAAAAGATATATGGCTAATACACGATTTTGCTTATGCTGATCTTGGTTTTGATGGATATACACCGCCTTCTATACTTCAAGTAGAGGGAGCCAAAGATATTGCTGTAGAGCTTTACTCTATGTCAAAGGGTTTTTCTATGGCAGGTTGGCGAGTGGCTTTTATGGTAGGCAATGAAATACTTGTTAAGAATCTTGTTCATCTTAAAAGCTACTTAGACTACGGTTTGTTTACGCCAATTCAAGTAGCTTCTATAAAAGCGTTAGACGGAGATTATTCTTTCGTAGAAAAAAATAGGGATATATACAAAAAAAGAAGGGATGTGTTGATAAAAGGCTTAAACGATATGGGTTGGCATGTAAAACCCCCAAAAGCTGGCATGTTCGTATGGGCTAAGATACCCTCTTCTCTTAATATGAATTCTTTGGATTTTTCAATGTACTTGCTAAAAGAAGCTAAAGTAGCCGTCTCTCCCGGTGTGGGTTTTGGTGAGATGGGAGAAGGATATGTTAGGTTTGCTTTGGTAGAAAATGAAAAACGAATAAGGCAAGCCATAAAAAACATGAAAAAAGTCTTAAGCCATCAGCTTAAACTTAGTGCATAATATATGTATACAGTCCAAATACCGCCTGCTGAGGCATGGACACACCATAATGGCGGGATAAAAATACCTCAGCCCAAGCCAGCATGTTAGGTTTGGTTTTAATGGCAAGGTTATGTTTGTAAACTCTGTTAAAAGTGTAAAACCAGAAGATGTAAAAGTTTTCCTGATAGAAGGAACTTCTTTAGAGCTTTTAGAAAAACATATTAAAAATTTCAAAAGCCTGAAACCCATTATAGAAAAAACAATGGAAGTCGAAAGGTTTAAAGGTAAAAAGGGTGAATTTATAAAACTTATAGACCCCATTACTTATATATATTCTTTAGGAGAACCAGATAAGATTACAGAAGACGTATATAGAGAAGTTGCATCAAAAGCAAGTGCAAAATTAAAAAAAGACAAGATACCTAAAGCTGTATTAATAGCCGATACAAAATATTCAAGAGCTATAACCGAAGGGCTTTTACTAGGAAACTATGATTTCGATAAGTATAGGACCAAAGATAAGGAAGAAAAATTTGATGTAGAGGCTGTCAATATATTAAACGGTGATCAAAAGGATATAAATATAGGCAGTATAGTAGCCGATGCTCAAATCTTTGCAAGAAATCTGGTAAATGAACCAGGATGTGTAATAAATCCGATAACGCTTGCAAATATAGCAAAAGAAGAGTGCGAAAAAGTTGGTTTAGAAGTTAATGTATACGATGAAAAATGGATTCAAGAGCAAAATATGAACGGCCTTTGGATGGTTGGTAAGGGCTCAGAAACTCCACCGAGGTTTATACATATAATCTATAAACCTAAGAAGAATAAGAAGAATAGAAAGAAGCTAGCTATAGTAGGTAAAGGTCTTACGTTTGACAGCGGTGGGCTAAATATAAAAACTGGTGATTATATGAGAACTATGAAGTTAGACAAGTCTGGTGCTTGCAACACTATAGCTATCATGAGAGCCATAGCAAAACTCGAACCAGATGTTGAAGTACATGGGTTTATAGGAGCAGCTGAAAACATGCCAGATGGCAAAGCTTATAGACCAGACGATATAATAGTGTTTAGAAACGGTAAGACTGCCGAAATAGACAATACGGATGCAGAGGGTAGAGTTACTTTGGCAGACGTTTTGTCTTATGCTTCTGAGCAAAAACCAGATGTCATCATAGATATGGCTACCCTTACCGGCGCTTGCGTTGTGGCGCTTGGCGAATTCACTGCAGGGCTTTTCGTAAATGACCAAGAACTAGGGAACACGCTTTTAGAGCTTTCCAAAAAAACTGGTGAAAGGTTATGGCAACTACCATTAGACGATGATAACCTAAGAGAGAAGATAAAGTCTCCCGTGGCGGATATTAAAAACACAGGGGGAAGATACGGCGGTGCGATAACGGCTGCTATGTTCTTACAAGAGTTTGTAGCAGATGGTATAAAATGGGCTCACCTTGATATAGCAGGGCCAGCTTTCACCGAAAAGGAGTATAAATACTATTCAAAAGGCGGTACAGGCTTTGGGGTAAGGACGCTTATTGACTATATATTAAATACAAAATGATAGTAATAGTAGGAAACGGCCCTGCGGCCGTTAGTGCCGTAGAGGCTATACGAAAGATAGATAAAGAAGTTCCCATAAGGCTTTTTTCCGCTGAGAGTTTTCCAGCTTATGCTCCAAACTGCATGGAAAATGTAATTAGAGAAGATATTGGCGAAGAAGCTCTTTTTTTCAAAGGTGGCTTTGAGTTTTATAAAAAAAACAACGTTGATATCATTTTAGAAACTCCAATAGTAGAAATAGACCCTGATACTAAAAGCCTAAAAACCAAAAGCGGTGAGACATATAAATACGATAAGTGTCTTGTGGCTATAGGTGCTTATTCTTTTATACCTCCCATAGAAGGTGTAGACTTAGAAGGTGTGTTTAGCGCTAAAAGCTTACCAGATGTTTATAAAATAAAAGATTACCTAAAAAGAAACGAGGTAAAAGATATTGTTATCATAGGAGCAGGTCCAATAGGCGTAGAAGACGCACAAACGCTTCTACACATGGGATACAAGGTGCACGTTGTAGAGATATTCGACAGAATACTTCCAAGAATGCTTGATCATCAAATGTCTTATATTTATCAACAAGCTTTAGAAAAAGAAGGTATAAATTTTTATACCGGGCATCAGGTTATTGCTATCCAAGGAAAAGACGGAAAAGTCAAATCTGTATTGGTAAAAAAGCTGTCAAACGACCATAGTTTTGAAATAAATGCCGAAATGGTGATTATGTCAGTAGGGGTAAGACCTATTGTAAACGTAGTTAAAAATGTGGAAATACATAAAGAAAATGGAAGAATTGTGGGTGGTATACTAACCAACGAGTATCAAGAAACATCTTCAAAAGATTTGTACGCTGCTGGTGATATATGCTCAAGCGTTGATATATGGGGGAATCACAGGTGGATAGCTCTTTTTCCAGCCGCTGTTCAAGAAGGTTATGTAGCTGGTTTTAACATGGTAGGTAAAAAAACTATAAACACCGGAAGCGTTGATTACAACGCAGTAAAAACAAAAAAGGTAACAGCTGGTTCTGGCGGTCTTTTTGATGATGCCGATCAATCTTTGGTCTTTGAGAAAGATGGAGTGTTTTTTAAAATCTTTATAAAAAACGACTTAGTATATGGATACCAATTTGTAGGGTATAAAAACCCCATCAAACTAAACCCAAAGAATAGATTTTTATCCTCAAAAGAAATAAAAATGGGCGGTATCGGCTTAGAATCTTCAGGTGTTTTAATGCACCATTTTATGAGAACGAAAAAACCGCTTACTAAGTTTGATATAGAATCTATGAAGATGGGTAATTTAAGAGCCCTTTCAAATCCAGCTAAAGATATACCTCTTTGGGTATAGTATGGAAAATATAAAAGCTATAAGAGGATTTGACGATATCTTCTTTGAAGAAGCCAAGAAATTTAGGTATATAACAAATACTTTTAGAGAGCTTTTTAGATTATACAATTTTGAAGAAATAATTCTTCCTATAGTTGAATACAAGGAGCTTTTTGATAGAAGCGTGGGTGAAATCACAGACATTGTTCAAAAAGAGATGTTTGTTTTTGAAGATAAGAGCAAAAGAGTATTAGCATTAAGACCAGAAGGTACAGCCGGAGTGGTAAGGTCGGTAATAGAACACGGTATGCTTTACAAGAAGCCCTTTTTAAAACTTTTTTACGAAGGGCCTATGTTTAGATATGAAAGACCACAATCTGGTAGAAAACGCCAGTTTCATCAAATAGGCTGTGAGGTTTTGGGCCTTGATAATCCAATCACCGATTTTGAAATAATAAAGCTTTGTTTTGATGCTTTTAAAAAACTAAATATAGATATTACGCTTGAAATAAACTCAATTGGATGTCCCGTATGTAGACCAAAATACAGAGAAGCCCTAACAAATTATCTCAAAGATATCGAAGGACTATGTAAAGATTGCGAGGAAAGGCGCTTTAAAAATCCTCTAAGAGTTTTGGATTGCAAAGTTGAAACTTGTAAAGAACTCACCAAAGAAGCTCCTGTGATGATTGATTATCTTTGTGAAAACTGCTCTAACCATTATAAAAGCCTAAAAACCTATTTGGACTCTTTTGGAGTGCCTTATAAAGAAAATCCGCGACTTGTGAGAGGTTTAGATTATTATACAAAAACTGTATTTGAGTTTATAAAAGATGGTCTTACGCTTTTAGCCGGTGGAAGATACGATAACTTAGTAGAAAGTTTGGGTGGTCCAAAAACGCCGGCTGTGGGTTTTGCCGCTGGTATAGAACGTATTATGTTATTTTTAAAATCCGAATACAAAGAAGATTTGTATGCTGTAGTTTATATAGAAAACACGGTAGTAGAAGCTTTAAAAGTTGCAAACATACTAAGGGAGAAAGGGAAAAGGGTGGAACTTGTATCCAAAGGGTCAAATTTAAAGAAAAAGCTTGAGATAGCTGATAAGTTAGGCGCTTCTTACGCATTAATAATCGGACCAGAAGAATTGAAAAAAGGTGTTTATATATTAAAAAATATGAACACAAAAGAACAACAGGAGATAGAAAACTTAGAACAATTGTTTAGCACATAATGGATAAGTATATCACAGCTTATTGTTAGTCCTTGGTATACTTGTCACAATGTACTGAACTCGCACACAGCTCAAGTGTCACTTTAGAACAAGCTATATATGGTATAATATTTAATAAAAAAATAGATTAAGACTAGAAATTTAACTACCAAAGGAGGTTTGGATGAGAAAATTAATTAACTTAGCCGTTGCGGTTTCTTTAATAGCAGGGTTGCTACCAAATGTTGTATACGCTAGACAAAAGGATCCTATAGACGCTTGGCTTGATAAATGCTTAGACAAACACCAAACCGATGCTGGCATGATGAATTGTACAGAAAAAGCACAACAAATGTGGAATGCACGTTTAAACAAAGTATATAGAGAACTTTTAAGCAAACTGAACCCAAAGCAAAGAGAAGATTTAATACGAAGCGAAAGAAATTGGGTTAACTTTGCTGAAAGTGAAACACGATTTATAAATGATACTTACTTCAGCGCTATGGGAACCATGTACTACTTAATGGGCGACGACGATATCATGGAACTTTACAAGCGAAGGGCTCTACAGCTTCAAGGATACTTGGATGATATAAAACAAATGCAGTAATACTTGCAGGCAATGATTGTATAACTTCAACAATAAGTTTGATGCATATATGCACAAGTTCACAAACACCATGAACACTTACTTCTGTTAAAAAATAACAAAAATACTACGCGAGACTCTAATACAAAGATAAGTAATTGCTGATAAAAAAGTATGTATCAGTGCCAGAATAGTTAGTTATATATTGGCAAGAGCTGTTTATGGAAAATCCATGAGTCATAGCGGTATAAAAATCGTTTTGAGTAGGAGTATCAGTTACTATTATGCACACATTAGAAGATGGTTCTTGGCTGTAAGAGGTGTTGTAGTTTAAAAAGTTTTGAAATGTGTCTTCATAG